>CABXRR010000039.1 GCA_902514695.1 uncultured Pelagibacteraceae bacterium | reverse complement strand
ATGAATATATAGATGATTTTCAATATTTAGTTGGAACTGATACCACTTTAAGTTATGAAAGTCTTTTCAGAAATAATAGGATAGCTTTCATGAATTTAAGAAAACATTTTATATCAAAATTTGCAAATGATAATTTTGATGATTGTAGATTTTTATGGCCTAGCAAATTTGATAAAGATGGTCCTTTTTGGACACACAAAATTGATCCAAATGAGATGAGTAGAGTCCTGAACTTTGTTACAAAATGCAATGATTCTGAATGGAGAGAAGCTTTAAACAATATTGATAAAAAAAACTATATTTTACATGATAGTCAAAATACAATACTAAAAAGATTAATAAATAAACATTTAAAATTAAATGCTTGATAATAAAACATTGTTGATTACGGGAGGAACAGGCTCTTTAGGAAACGCGCTAGTTAAATATATTTTAAAAAATTATCCTAAAATTAAAAAGTTGATTATTTTTAGCAGAGATGAATTGAAACAGTACGAGATGCAACAGAGATACAATTCAAACAAGTTGAGATTTTTTTTAGGAGATATAAGAGATCCAAATAGACTATTTAGAGCTCTTAATGGGGTAGATATTGTTATTCATGCAGCTGCATTAAAACAGGTACCAGCGTCAGAATATAACCCAACTGAATTTATTGACACAAATATTATAGGTGCAAAAAATTTATTAGAGCAAAGTTTTAACAATAATGTTCAAACTATTGTTGCGTTATCGACAGATAAAGCCGCAGCGCCAATAAATTTGTATGGAGCTACGAAATTATGTAGTGATAAACTTTTTGTTTCATCAAATCAATATTATGGAAATAAAATGAAGGCTTCTGTAGTAAGATATGGAAATGTTATGAATTCAAGAGGATCAGTTCTTCCTATTTTTATTTCTTGCGCCAACAAAAATATCCCATTTCCCATAACTGATGAAAAAATGACAAGATTCAATATTACTATTGAAGATGGAGTTAAAATGATTTTCTTTGCTATTAAAAATGCAAAAGGAGGAGAAATTTTTGTTCCAAAATTGCCATCCTTTAAAATTAAAGATTTAGCGAAAGCCGTGAAAGCAAATTGTAAAATAAAAAAAATAGGTATTAGGGCTGGAGAGAAATTACACGAAGATATAATTACTATAAGCGATGGAATTACTACAGTAGATTTAGGTAAGTATTATGCAATTTTACCACCTACAGGGAAAAACAGTATAAAAAACTATAGCTCAAATTTAAAGTTTAAAAAAGTACCAAAAAATTTTTCTTATTTTTCAGGTAAAAATAAATTCCTATCAGTTTCAGAACTTAGAAAAATTATATCTGATTTGACTTAAAAGAATGTCACAACAAATAATTCCATATAATAAACAAAATATTAATAGCCTAGATATAAAAGCCATTAATAAAGTTTTAAAAAGTAAATTTTTAACTCAGGGTCCAAAAAATGATCTTTTTTGCAATGAAATAAAAAAATTTACAAAATCAAGATATGCTGTGGTTTTAAACTCTGCAACGAGCGCTTTACACGTTGCATGTTTATCTCTTAATTTGAAAAAAAATGATTATCTTTGGACTTCATGTAATACATTTGTTTCTTCTGCAACATCAGGTATTCACTGTGGAGCAAAAATTGGATTGATAGATATTGATTTAAATACAGGTAATTTGTCAGTTTTAGATTTAGAGAAAAAATTAAAAGTAGCAAAAAGAAAAAAAACTTTACCAAAAATTTTAGTTATTGTCCATTTTGCTGGAATACCTTGTGATATGAAAAAAATTTGGTATTTGTCAAAAAAATATCATTTTAAGATAATAGAGGATGCTTCTCATGCCTTAGGGGCAAAATATTATAATTCAAATATAGGTAATTGTAGATTTAGTGATATTTGTATTTTTAGTTTTCATCCTATTAAATCAATAACTACTTTTGAAGGTGGAGCTATCACAACAAATTCAAAAAGCATATATGATTTTTCTAAATTGATAACAAATCATGGAATAATCAAGAATATTGATAAAAAAAAAAGATGGCTATACGACCAAAAGATTTTAGGTTTTAATTTTAGGATGAGCGATGTTTCTTGCGCATTAGGAATATCACAAATTCAAAGAATTAAAAAATTCATTAGGAAAAGGAACGATATAGCCAAATTTTATAATCAAAATTTAAAAGGCTTACCATTAAAATTACCTCAGATTGACAAGAATATTATGAGTTCTTACCATCTGTATGTAATATCATTTCATAATAATAAAAGAGATAAATTTTTCAAATATATGTCAAAACACAAAGTGAATCTTC
>CABXRR010000038.1 GCA_902514695.1 uncultured Pelagibacteraceae bacterium | reverse complement strand
TTATTATATTCCCAATGATCAAATGGGAATTCATATTTTTTTGAATGATTTAAAATGGAGTTAAGAAAAGTCATAATTTTTAAAATTTTCTTTTATATATCTTGATATCCTATTAGTTTCATTAAGTTTATCATAATTCCAATCAACAACAGAATTTTCTAAATCTTTTGTAATATTCAACGATTTAAATAATTTAAAAAACTTTCTAAATCTAGAATTTTTCTTAATAGCTGGCATTTGTGCTATATAGATTGGTTTTCCTGTAATTGATGCTTCTGAAATCATTGATGTTGAATCACATGTAACAACAATATGGCTCGCTAACTTTAATGATGAAAGGTATGCTTTTTTATCAATATCTGTAATAACTATTTGATTTTCATCAAAATAGTGCTTTGCTTTATCAATTATTTTTTGGGGTGTTCTCATTGATGGAATAAAAATTAATTGATATCCTTTTTGGATAAAATTATTTTTTATCTTAAAAAAAATTTCATCAATTATCAAATCATTATAATCATAATATCTATTAGGACCTCCAACTATGAAGGTCACTAGTTTCTCTTTTTTAACTTTTGACCTCAGATAATCTTTGTTTTCCTCTAATTCATTTTCTCTCAAATAATGAATTGCACCTTTAGATTTTAAAATATTTTCTCCCTCTAAACTGTCATGCTCTGGTACGACTATAAAATCAAAATTACTAGATGAAACCTTTGGGTCTTGAATATGAATGTTCATAATTTTATTTTTTAATTTTTTTTTTAAATATATAGAAGGTATTACACTTTTTCTTCCACATGAAATAACAATATTAAAATTTGTATTTATATTATTTTTAAAAACAAATTTTTTTACTGGTGTTAAGCTCGGTGGAATCAATTTCCAAAAACTTGTGACTTCAATTTTTTCGTGTATAAATTCAAGATCTAAGGCTTTTGCAAGCCCTTCTACTTGGCTTATCATTCCATGCATTCCCTCAGTCAATAATATCCCTTTTAATTTAGTCATTAATCACTATATAGCTCTCATATGATTCAAAATCCAACTAAACACACAAAAGTGTTAATAATTGGGTCTGGTCCAGCCGGATACACAGCTGCTGTATATGCAGCACGTGCAATGTTAAACCCAATATTAGTCTACGGATCTGAACCTGGAGGTCAATTAACAACAACTACTGATGTTGAAAATTATCCTGGGTTTGCCGATGTTATTCAAGGACCTTGGTTAATGGATCAAATGAAAGATCAAGCAAAAGCTGTTGGAACTGAAATGATAGAAGATCATATTAGATCAGTGAATTTAAAATCTACTCCATTTGAAGCAATTGGTGATAGTGGTCAAAAATTTACAGCTGATAGCATTATTATTTCGACTGGTGCTCAAGCAAGATGGTTGAACATTAAGTCAGAGCAAGAATTTAGGGGTTTTGGAGTATCAGCGTGTGCTACGTGTGATGGATTTTTCTTTAAAGAAAAAGAGGTTGCAGTTGTTGGTGGTGGTAATGCTGCCGTAGAGGAAGCGATGTTTCTGACAAAATTTGCTTCAAAAGTGAAATTAATTCATAGACGTGACAGTCTGAGAGCTGAAAAAATGCTTCAAAAAAAATTAATGGATAATAAAAAAATTGAAATCATCTGGGATACTGTAGTTGAAGATGTAATAGGTGACAAAGAGCCTAAAAATGTAAAAGGAATAAAAGTCAAAAACTTGAAAACAAACAAAATTGAGGAAATCAAAGTTGATGGCTTATTTGTTGCAATTGGTCATGATCCAGCCACTTCATTATTCAAAGATCAATTAAAAATGGACAATGAAGGATATTTGATCACTAAACCAGATTCTACTGAAACTAATGTTCCTGGAGTTTATGCTGCGGGAGATGTTAAAGATAAAACCTTCAGACAAGCTGTAACTGCTGCAGGTATGGGGTGTATGGCTGCTCTTGAAGCTGAAAAGCATCTATCACACAAGTAAAGTGAAAAATAATCTACACGTTTTTTTAGGAGCAACTGTTGCCGATGCTGCAGCAAGACCATTACATTGGGTTTATAATCAGAAAAGACTTTTAAGTTATATTAAGGGAAAAAAAGATTTTACTTTTCTAAAAAAAAACAAAAGTCCTTTTTACAATATAAAAACTGGTAAAGTTTCTGGCTATAACGAAGTTGGTCAGGTTATGTTCAAAACTTTAGTTGAAGGTCACCGAAATATTGAAAAAAGGTTTAAAGAAAATATTATTAAAAACTTTGGTCCAGGCAGTATATATTGGAAGAACCTTAATCTAAGAGCTAAGTATAGAAAAGTAAAGGATTGGCGAGGTATAATTAAAGGACCATGGATACACCAAAATATTATTGAAACAGTTAAGAATATTAAATCTAAAAAGAAATTAACTGGTGGCACTAAAGTAAACGAGTCGGATGGATATTGTGCAGCTCTACCTTATTTTTTATATGGTTATGATTTTAATGATGTAAAAAAAATTGTTTCTACAGTTACAGTTTCAAAAATTAGCCTAAAGTATGCCTTGGCGAAGTTTCATTTGATAGATTTTGCTCTAAAAGGTGCTAAAGATCCTATAGCAGAATTCTTAATAAAATTTAAAAAAAATTCTTATTTTAAAATTATTGTTGACGATATAAAAAAAGTAAAAACATTAAAATCTAA
>CABXRR010000037.1 GCA_902514695.1 uncultured Pelagibacteraceae bacterium | reverse complement strand
ATTAATTCTTTAAATCAAATTTTAATGTTTTATATTTTAATTTATGGATCTTAACAATATTTTAGGAGTTGTGCTAGCAGGCGGTAAGTCACAGAGATTTGGCCGAGATAAATCCCAGGTGAAACTTCAAGGTAAATTGTTGATAGATTACATACTCAATGAAATAGTGAATGAGTTTAATGAAACTTTAATTGTTTCTAATGATTCAATAAATTTTATGAAATCCAAAAAACTTTCTATCACAAAAGATTTTAAATTGAATTTAGGACCTTTGGGAGGTGTTTTATCAGCAATGAAATGGATTAAAGAAAAAAATAAAAAGTATAAATGGATTTCAACATTTCCTACTGATACGCCTTTTTTTACAAAGGAGGAACTAAAAATTTTTTATAAAAAAATAAACATTAATGAGAGTAAACTGTTTTTTATTAAAAATCAGAATACAAGACATAATATTTTTGGTCTTTGGTCGTTAGATTTGATGGAAAAATTAGAAGCTGATTTATTAAAAGGTGAAAGAAAAGTTGAAGTTTGGGCAGATTCAATTGGTGTAAAAATAGTAAATATTGACTATAAAAAACCTGATCCATTCTTTAATATTAATACTGAAGAAGATTTAAAAACAGCAATTGAAATTATGAATAATGATTAGTTACAAACAATCAATTGAAATATTAAAAAAATCAAAAATTTTTATCAAAAATGAAACTGTCGTAATTGATAATTGTTTAAATAGAGTGACAGCCAATTCTGTTAAAAGCAAAACAAACAATCCATCTGCAGATAACTCAGCATTTGATGGATTTGTTATAAGATCTAGTGAAACAAAAAATTTAAGTAAAAAAAATAAGAAATTATTTAAGATTTTAGGAATAATTGCTGCTGGGGATAAACCAAAAAACAAAAAATACAAAAAATTTCAAACTTTTGAAGTTATGACTGGTGGATTAATTCCAAAAGGATTTGATACAATTATACCAATAGAACAAATAGTTTTTTATCCTAATAAAAAAAATCCAAAATATATTCTAATTGATAAAAAAGTAAATAAACACCAACACATTCGATTTAAAGGGTCAGATTATAAAAAGAATGATTTTATAATTAAAAAAGGGACAATTTTACAATCCAATCATGTGTTGGCTTTGAAATCATTAGGTATAAAAAAAATTCAGGTAAAGAAAAAACCAAATGTCTTATTTTTTTCTTCCGGTAATGAAATAACTGATCAAGAAAAAATTCCTAATTGGAAAGTAAGAAATTCTAATAGTCATTATATAAAATCAATTGGTAAAAACTTTTTATTTAATTTTTCTTATGGTGGAATTTTGAGAGACAAACATGAGAAGTTTTTTGAAAAAAAATTAAAAAAATTAACTACTTCAAAAATTGATATGATTATTACTTCTGGAGCAGTGTCAGCTGGAAAATTTGATTATATACCTAGAATTATTAATAAACTAAAATTATCAAATTATTTTAAGAGTGTAGCAATAAGACCTGGAAAACCCATTTTGTTTGCAAAGATTAGAGGAGTCCAAAAGGTAATATTTGGTCTTCCTGGAAATCCAATTTCATCAGCTGCATGTTTTAGGTTTTTTGTCTATCCCTATCTTGAGAATATATTAGGATTAGAAAAGGAAAAACCTCTCAAAGCTATTTTAAAAAATAAATTTATAAAAAAAAAAGATTTTACAAGATTTGTTAAAAGTAAAATCAATACAACCCAAAATGGTAAATTAGAAATTGAAGTTTTAAAAGGACAAGAATCATTTAAAGTTCAGTCATTTGTAAAATCAAATATATGGGCAATGTTTCCATCTGGAAAATCTAAATTCAAGCGAGGAGAGATTGTTGATTGTTTTGTCCCCAATCATCCGAATAAAATTTTATTTTAAGTTATCTAATTTTTGTTGTAGTTGTAGCTTTTAAGAATTAAATATTCATTAATGATTGAACTTAGAAATGATAAAATAGCAGTTCCCGTTGTTTTGTTTGCAGGGATACTATGGTCATTTGGACCTCTAGTAGTTAGACACATGAATGATCCCCATTTAGTGCCCTGGCAATATATTTTTGGTAGAGGTTTAACAATTTTTATTATCTTAAATTTATATTTATATTTTGAGGAAGGATTAAATTTCTATAAGAATTATAAAAAAGTAGGTATATCTGGACTTATAGGAGGAACAGGTCTTGGAATAGCAATGATCTCATTTATCTACTCTATAACAAATACTAGTGCAGCAATTACACTTTTATGTTTAGCTGCAATGCCTTTCTTCACAGCTTTATTAGCTTTCTTATTTTTAAAAGAAAGAATTTCATTAAATGTTTGGATTTCAATTTTAATTGCCACCATAGGAATAATAATCATGGCTTTAGGAAATACAGAAAAAAATTCTTTGATAGGTTTTATTTTTGGTATTACTTCTTCAATTGGTTTTTCAATTTTTTCTGTGACACTTAGATGGAGAAAAGAAACTCCTAAATTTACAACAGTAGCAATAGCAGGAATGTTTTGTTTTATTTTTGCAACAATAATGATTTTAATTAAAAACCAACCTTTTTTTGCATCAAGTTATAATAGTACAATGTTTTCTTTACATGGAACCTTGGTGTGTTTTGGCTTAATTTTATATTCTATTGGATCTAAAGCAATTCCAGCTGCTGAACTTACTTTGTTGTCTTTAACTGAGGTAATAGGGGGAATTTTTTG
>CABXRR010000036.1 GCA_902514695.1 uncultured Pelagibacteraceae bacterium | reverse complement strand
TTTTCCTGAAAAATTTTATTTACTTTGTAAAATCTATTTAACAATAGTGATATTGTTCTGTGAAGCCAAAAGGAAATTAAAATTTTCCATTGATCTAAAGAATAATCGATACTATGATGTTCATTCAATATTTTTGTTAAATCCTTTATTATTAAATTAGAATATTGTTTAACTAATTCAAAATTATTTATCATCAGTTTTTTTTCAAAACCATACGGTTCAGCGACCTGATATTGATTATTAAAATAATTTTCAACAATTTTGTTAATACAATAATAATCAAAAATTAAATCAGATTGATTTATTATTTCTAAGTCTTCAATGTTTGTGAAAACAAGATTTTTGTTCAAAATTTTACCTTTTAGATTTTTTAAGCGAATAAAGAGTGTCGTCTAAATAAATGTGATCTAAGAAGTTATTTCCCAATTTTAAAAATTCATTAATTATATCTTGAGGTTTTGCTATAATAGGTTTCTCATGAAGATTTAATGATGTATTTAAAACCCCACCAACACCAGTTAATTTCTTAAACTCCCATATTAAATTGTAATATTTTAAATTTAATTTTTTATCTACAATTTGAGGTCTAACAGTATAATCCTCAGGATGAATAGCTGCTCTCAAATGTTTCTTTCCAAGATTAGTTGTTTCAAAAGCCATTGTCATATAATCACTTGCAATTTTTTTTGGGTTTACAATGTAACTAGAATAATTTTCTTTTAATATTGATGGAGTAAATGGCATCCAGAAATCTCTTTTTTTTATTAAATCATTTAATTTTTTTTTTGCCTGTAAATTTGAAGGGTCACATATAAAAGATCTGGCACCAAGTGCTCTTGAACCAAATTCCATTTTCCCAACACAAAAAGCAATTACCTCACCTGATGCTATTACTTTAGCAGCTTTCTTTTGATTGGGATCTTTAACTGCAATATAATTATTTCTAATTAATTTATGTTTTTTAAAAAAATTAATGTCATCTAATTTAAGATTATTACCTAAGTATGCATTATCAATTTTTTTTATGTATTTTTTTGTTTTCTTGAATCCTAGTTTTTTTTTAATAAGAGCAAAAGCAGCTCCAACAGATAAATTTTCATCTCCTGGTCCTGGTGGTACAAAAAAACTTTTTACAAATTTTTGATCAGATAAATACTTATTAGCTTTAACATTGTTTGCAACACCTCCATTAAAAATAAAATTTTTACAT
Organism: uncultured Pelagibacteraceae bacterium; assembly: GCA_902514695.1. Taxonomy (GTDB): domain Bacteria; phylum Pseudomonadota; class Alphaproteobacteria; order Pelagibacterales; family Pelagibacteraceae; genus Pelagibacter. The sequence goes on along the minus strand of CABXRR010000036.1, from coordinate 1,600 downwards.
TTATATTTTTTATAGATATTTTCAAACCATTCCCTCAGTCTTATTTCTGTAAATTCCTGAAGACCTCCAGCTATACCATCAAATCTTGTATCTTCCAGCTTATCTTTAAAATAAAAATAATGATCTTTTAAATTTTTATTTTTAACAAAACTCAAATTTTTTATTTTAAGAGCTTCTAAAAAAATTTTTAACGGTTTTATTTTATGATAAGGTTTACAATATGGTGCCAATCCCATCACTTTATAATGATGCCTAGAAGGATTCATTCCTAAAAGCAAAGTTATTGAAGAATAAAATTTTCCTATTAAATTTGTTCTAGATTGCAAAACAGTCTTAAATATATTTTTTTTAATAACAGTAACACTTTCATATTTACCATCACCCCCTCCATCTGCGGTAACAATAATACAATTTGATAATCTTTTTTTACAATAAAAATATGAATAAATTGCATGACAATAATGATGATCGAAGAAAAAAATTTTTGTTTTTTCTATTTTTAAAAATTTGGAAATATATCCAAGTCTCAAATTTTTTAATTGTTGATTTTTTTTCTCATTAGTTTCATAACTTGAAATAAAAGGAATTTTTTTTAAAGGATAATAAAAGTTTCCATTTGGTTTATAATTTGGAAAAATTTTTCTTAACTTTGGTTTTTCTTTTGTAAAAATCCATTTATAGAAATACTCTTTATTTATTTTTATAAAATCAGCTACACTAAAACCTGAGTTACAACTCCATAAATTTGTATGAACAATATTTGTGTTGGCTACTGCAACTGCATCTATATCCTTTAATGATAATTTTGACTCTTTAATTACTTCCTTAATAGCTTGATGAGGAAAACCAGCTATGTTTTTTTCCCTTTGACATCTTTCTTCAGCAATTGCGCAGATCAGTTCGCCATCTTTAATTAAACACGCTGAAGCATCATGTGTATCGTTAATTCCTAAAATAATCATAATTTAAAAATTCTTTTTATTTAATTAGAGTCGAAAGTCTTTTATTGTAGTCTACAGGTGGAATACTTTCAAAATGTAGAATTTTTCTTACTTTTGTTGGTAGTTTTTTTTTATCTATAAGTTTTGTAAATTGAAAATATGGTTTTACAAACCATGGACTATACAAATGAAAAATAGACCATCTATTTTTATCACTAGGCTCACCTGCTGAATGCAAAAGATTTGAGTCCATAATTATAATAGAACCCTTCTTTGCATTAAAATAAGAATAATTTTTATAGTTTTTAATAATCTTCTTTGAATTAATATGCGATTTCGGAATAAATTTAGTACCTCCATTATATTTAGTAAAATCATCCAGAGCTATTATTACAAAGTAGTTAATTGATGGTTTCAGAGCCTTTCCACCAATATATCTATTGTCTGTATGCCATTTATTTCCAGATGCTTTAGATTTTTTAAATTTGTTATCCTTTAAATTGAAAAATCTTTTATTTCTTGCTGCCGCACTTATCAAAACATAATCTTCATCAATTAATTTTTTCAAAAATTTGTCTATCAATTTATGATAAATAAAATTTATTAATGAGATATTTTCAATAAAATAATTGTACAAAACTACTGTATTTTTACTACCA
>CABXRR010000035.1 GCA_902514695.1 uncultured Pelagibacteraceae bacterium | reverse complement strand
TTAAACTATCTCAGTAAAAAAAAAATATTCGATACAATAATAATAAAAACAAGAAAAAAATACTTTGATTTTTCTAATGGATCTACAATCAGTAATAATCAATTAAAAAAGATTAAAGAAAAAATTACCTCTATACATATTTGTGCTCCATTAAAACACCACTTCTCAATATTAAAAAATTATAATTCATTTAAGAAAACTATTGTTGAAAAGCCATTCTTAGAAAAAATTAATCAATTAAATAGTATTAAAAAAATCTATAAAAATAGATACTTTATAGTTAATTATATCGACACATTTAATCCTTTAATAAGCAAAATTAAAAAATCTATTCAAAAAAAAGATTATAATCGAATTACACTTAATTATTCTAAGAGAGAAAAATTTTATAAAAATAAAGATGAATTTGCTCTGGAATGGCTAGACCACCCTTTGTCATTAATATTATTATTTTTTAAAAAATTTCCCAAATTTAACATTGAAATTAACCAACTTAGAAAAAGAAATAAAAAATTTAATCGAAAAATAATAATCAATTATTTTTTTAAGAATTTTGAATTGAAAATTAAGCTTAATTGTTCAAAAAATACTCAACGAAATTTGCAGATAAATAAAAATAAATATGTTGAGACATTTCATTTCGTTAAAAACTCAATAGATAAAAATAATAAAAAAGTTTACCAATCTAAAAAAGGTAGTTTTGACAATTTTTATAACCTTTTAAAAAAAGGAAAAAAAAATAGTATTCAAAATTTTGAATTTCATAAAAAAATTATCTTAGAAAGAAATAAAATTTTAAAAAAAATAAATAAAATTTAATTTATATCTTTTCTTTTAGAGCTAAAGACAAAAATTTGTTTTCTAATTTACAATCTTTATATCCTTTTTTAACAATATTTAGATAATGTCTTGTTGGATATCTAAAAACTGTTTTATTTACCATTGTATATGTCATCACTTTTTTTCCATAATAACTAAAATAATATTTTTTATATAAAATTGGAAAATCTTCATAAACATCTAGTTTTTTTTCATCACTTTTTGATATTTCAAATAAACCACCTGGTACAAAAGAATTTCTTTTTTTCTCTATATCTGCTGCTCTATATTTACTACGAAAAGTTAATCTGAAGTTTTTAAGTTTAATCTTTTTGATAAAAATACTATCTTTGCACCTTCGTTTCATTTGAAAATGATTAAGGTTACTACCGTAAGCGAAATAAAGCATTTAACGATCTACAATTTCAATTTTTTTCTTTTTAACGAACTCTAAAATTTGATTACTACAAATTTCAATTTTAATCTGATCTTCTGATCTTATTACAATTGAAACTCCAAGTTTTCCAGCATGAAAAAAAGGATAACTTCCTATTTCAATATCTTTATTTTGATCTTGAACTTTAGTTAATGAATTTGCAATTTCGCTTTCAACAGTCTTTAAACTAATAGTATGACTTAAAATTGGTTTTCCCCCTACTATTTTATTTTTTAATCCACCGAGCATTGATTTCAAAATTGAAGGTACCCCTGGAAGACAAAAGACATTATCAACACTAAATCCTGGAGCACCACTTGTGGGGTTTATAATTAATTCAGCATTTTTTGGCATCCAAACCATTTTCTGTCTGCCTTCATTAAATTCACCTGGTTGATAATATTCTTCTAAAATTTTGAAAGCTTCCTTATGAATTTCATATTTCAAATTGAAAGCTTTTGAAACTGATGATGCAGTTATATCATCGTGGGTAGGACCAATACCACCAGTTGTAAAAACATAATTATTTTCTTTTCTTAAAACATTTAGTGTATCGATGATTGTTTTTTCAACATCAGGAATCACTCTAACTTCATTTACTTTTACGCCAATTGAATTAAGCCAGGTTGCTAAAGTAACTGTATTTGTGTCTTGGGTTCTTCCTGAAAGAATTTCGTTTCCTATTATTAATATCGCGGCATTTACTTTTGTGTTTTTAGTCATTTTATATGTATAATTTGAATATGGAATTTACCAAGTCTTTGATAAAAGGCAAATTAATCAAAAGATACAAACGTTTTTTTGTTGATGTTGAATTAAATAAAGAAATTGTAACAGCTCATTGCCCTAATACTGGCTCTATGAAAGGTCTTCTTGATAAAGGTAATGAGGTCTATTTGATGAAACACGATGATCCAAAAAGAAAATTAAAATATGGTCTTGAGATAATTAAAGCTAAAAAAAATCTAGTTGGTGTCAACACCCATATGGCAAACAAAATAGTTAATCATGGATTAAATAACAACCTTATTAAGGAGTTAAGTAACAATAATTTAATTAAACCTGAAGTTTTTTTTAATAAAGAAACAAGATTTGATTTTTTAGTTGAAAAGAACAAAAATAAAAGTTTTGTTGAAGTTAAAAATGTAACTCTTTTTAGAGACAAAAAAACTGCAGAATTTCCAGACGCAGTTACATCAAGAGGTTCTAAACATTTACTTACCCTTATTGATGCCATAAATAAAGGTTATAAAACCTACTTAATATTTCTAGTTCAAATCCAAAATATGGAAAATTTCAAAATCGCTAGAGATATTGATAGTGAATATTATAAAAATTACCTAACTGCAAAAAAAGCAGGAGTTAATTTTTTAGCTTATAGGTGTAAGATAAGCTCAAAAGAAATATTTGTAGAAAAAAAACTAAAGATAATTAATGAGTGAATATTTAGAAAAGTTTGAAAAAATGAGGATAGCAGGTAAGCTTGCTGCACAAACTTTAGATATGCTTACAGACAATATAAAAGAAGGTGTATCTACTGCCTACATTGACAAACTTGGATATGAATTTATTAGAGATAATGGTGGATATTCTGCTCCACTTTATTATCGAGGATTTAATAAATCTTTGTGTACTTCTCTTAACCACGTTGTTTGTCATGGTGTACCGTCTGATGAAAAA
>CABXRR010000034.1 GCA_902514695.1 uncultured Pelagibacteraceae bacterium | reverse complement strand
TAAGTTTCCGTTTGGTCCTGAACATAATATTATTAAAGACTAAAATGAAAAAAAAAAACATAATTGTTAATAGCTGGAATGAGTGGGATCCACTTAAACATGTGATAGTTGGTAAAGCAGATGGAACATGTATACCTGCTCCAGAGCCTGCATTAGATGCAAAAGTGCCTGAGGACTCAGACATGAGAGGACAGTTTGGTCCAAGAACGAAGGACTCAGTAGATAAAGCTAATCAATTACTGGATGATTTTTCTTATATGTTAGTTAAACGAGGAATTAAAGTAGACAGACCATCTCCTATTAATTTTAATCAAAAAACATCAACTCCTGATTGGGAGTCAGAAACTATGTTTGGTTGTATGCCTCCAAGAGATGTTTTGTTAACTGTTGGAAATGAAATTCTAGAGGCGACAATGAGTTATAGATGTAGATGGTTTGAATATCTTTGTTATCGACCCCTTTTAAAACAATATTATAATGCCGATCCTAATATGAGACATGAATCTGCTCCCAAACCAAGATTAACAGATGCAGATTATAGAAAAGATTATTTATCAGATAAAATTGGCATTCAAAAGAGACTTCAATGGACTGAAGAAAAATTTTTTGTAACAACAGAGGAGGAGCCATTATTTGATGCAGCTGATGTTCTTAGATTTGGTAAAGACTTAGTTGTTCAACATGGCTTTACAACAAATTTAAAAGGTATTGACTGGCTTAAAAGACATTATAAAGATCACAGAGTCCATGCTGTAAACTTTCCAGGAGATCCATATCCAATACATATTGATGCAACTTTTACACCTATAAAAGAAGGATTAATTATAAATAATCCTCAGAGAAGACTTCCCAAGGAGCAAAGAAAATTATTTGAAAAAAATGGTTGGCAAATAATTGATGCTGCTCAACCAGCTCATAATGAACCACCGCCTTTGTGCTATTCATCCGTTTGGTTATCAATGAATGTTTTAGTTTTAGATCCTAAAACAGTTTGTGTTGAAAAAAGTGAAAAATTTCAAGCAGAACAGCTTGATAAACTTGGGATGGAAGTTATACCAGTTGAATTAAGAGACGCATATGCCTTTGGAGGTGGTTTGCATTGTTGTACTGCTGATGTTTATAGAGAAGGAGACCTGAAAGACTATTTTCCTAACCAATAAATTAATTTGGATTTTTTTTCAAAAAATCTATGAATTCGATAACATCATTTAGTTTCTCATCATGAATATCTTTATAACTAGCGTTAAATTTTTCTTTTACACATAACGCAACATGAGCATAAGGATTCCTTCCATTGGGATGGTTTGGATGATCAGGCAATTGTCCAACCAAATAATCACCAGCTTCCTGAATAATTTTCCAGAGTTTACTTGTGTTTTCTTTGTTCATTATTTATTTTATTCACTAGTTGGAAAATGCATCCAACCTGTAATTATATATTTTACACCACTATTAAGCACTTCTCCACGATGAGCATGTGTCCATTCAGCAGGCCAAATTAAAGTTTTACCGGTTTCTGGTTTGATCTTTAAATCATAATGTGTGAAATAAGTGTTTCCACCATCTTCAACATCATTTAAATAAGTCATCCAAGCAAATACTCTGTGCAAACTATTTAATGAAGATCTCTCAGTATGAATATGTGAAAAATGATCACCAGGATTATATTTTTGAATATTAAAAGTCGGTATATCAACAGTATTAATTTTATCTTTTAAAAAAGGCCATTGTTCTTGATAATCAAGATAACATTTATGAAGCTCATCTATATACTTTTTTATATCTATAAATTTTTCCTCATTTAGATTTTTTGGATGGATATTAATGTCAGTTGTCTTTTTTATGTTTAATTTCTTTCCATCTCCAGTTGAACCATCTTTTTGTAAATCAATATTATTCTCAAAGAAATTAATGATATTTTTGGATATGTCATCATTATCGAGTTTCCAAGATCCAATAAAATTTATTTGATTGTTTTCTAATTTTAATCTTTTCATTATCTATAATATCTTTAAGGTATCTTTATTAAATCTAATTATTCCTGATACCTTTTCAATAAATTTTAAACCTTTAATATGTTGATTTAATTTAAGTAATAATTTTCCATAACTGTGATTAGCAATATGGTGATTAGAGTCAATTTCTAAAACTTTCTTAAAATAAGTTTCAGCCATGTAAAAATTTCCTTCTTCTTCAAAAATTTGAGCTAAACCACACAAGCCTTCTAAGTTATCTCTATCAAGCTCAATAACTTTTTTAAAATTATCAATAGAGTCATTCTTTTTATTCATCTTTTTTTGTATGATTGCTAAATTTAAAACTGAATTTACATGATTAGAATTCAAATTCTGAGCTTTTTTTAAAAAGGTTTCAGCTTTATCTAAATTCTTTTTAATTCCAGCAATGGTTCCAAGTAAAAAGAATGTTTCAAAACTTTCATTAGAAAGTTCTAAATTTTTTAAAAGAATTAATTCTGCACTGCTGAAATCTTTATTTTTTAAAAATTCTTTTGATTTATCAATATTAGATTTAATTTCATCTACCATATTTTTAAGAAGAGACTATATCCCGATATGACTAGAGTGTCATCAATTGAGGTTTATTTTTTTTTATTTCTTAATTTTCTTTAGATTTATCAATATAAAATTTATCGAGACTTAACGAGAGGTTATTTGTGTCATTATCAAGTTCATCAAACGATTTTTCTTTTTCAAGATCTCTTTTTCTCAATTTCAATTCTTTCAAGTTTTCTTCTTGCTCTCTTAATTTTTGCTCTTTATCAAATTTTTCTTCCCACTCTTTAATCTTAATATACTCAAGTTGTTTATTTTTTTCTTCTTCTAGTTTAATAGCTCTTAATTCCTTCTCTTTTTTTCTTTTTTCTTTTAATTCTTTTTGTTTTTGTTCTTCCTCTCTTGCTTGGAGATCAATATCTTTTCTATTTTGGTCTTCTTCTTTTATCTTTAATTCTTTTTCTTTATTTGCAAGCTCTTTTGCAACTAGA
>CABXRR010000033.1 GCA_902514695.1 uncultured Pelagibacteraceae bacterium | reverse complement strand
ATAAATTCAACTTTAACTTTGACTTTGACTTAAAAATAGATGGGATATTAGTTTTAATATTTTTTTTTAGTTTATTTTTGATTTCTATATTACCTCTATCTGATGCAGATAGTATTTCTCTTTATCAATATTTACCTACCGTAATATATAATCAAGGATTAAATGACATTGACTTTTATCAAAATCTTGAATTTACACTTTTATCTAATACTGAAATTTTACTTTTGATTTCTCCAATATTGAAAACTGACAATTTTGGTTCAATATTAAATTTAATTACTCTAGTTTTTTTTGTTTTAATCAATTTTAAAAACCATAAAAATTTTATTTTTATTATTTTTTCATCTCCACTAATAATTTATTTTATTTCCGCTCAAAAATTACAGTTATTTTTTGGTCTTTTATATCTTTTGTCATTCATTTTAATAAACAAAAAATTGATAACAAAAAAGTGGGAATTGTTTTTATTTATTTTACTTTTAACTTTTTACTCATCTGGTAAAATTTCCTATATTTTATTAACAATACCTTTATTTCTATATTTTTTTTACATCAATTTTCATAATTGGAAAAATATTGTCATATATCTACTAATTTCATTCTTAATTGTTTATTTTCCACTTTTTATTTTAAAGCAATATTATTTTGGGAATATTTTAGCTCCATTTTTAGATAATTTGATTGGCAAAAACTTAGAGTCCTTTAATGCATTTGCTTTTTCACTTAGAAGTATTGCGGGATGGATTTCTGATCCATATAATATTTTACTCTATTTAAGACCATTTTTTTCTTTTGATTTAAATCATCTAGCAAGTTCACTTGGTTTAGTTTTTTTATTAATGTTATTTGATATTAAATTACTAAAAAAAACTATTTATTTACCAATAATTTTAATTATTTTAGTTTTAGCTACTGGGCAAATATTACCAAGATATTATTTTGAGGGTTTTTTATTATTAGCTTATTTCTACCATCCTCAAAAATTTTTGATAAAATTATTTATTTATTCTCAAATGTTAGCAATCTTCTTTATCTCACTAGTTTTCGTTTATTTTGCATATATAAAATATGATGTTGTGCAAAACAAATCTAAATATATGAGCAAATTTTCTTATTCTTTTTTTAATTCCAAACAAATTAAAGAGGATAAACTAAATGGAAAGGTTTTAGATTTTAGCCTTGATAGACATTCAATTTTTTTTGATAAAAATGTTTATTCATCTAGGTATATAACAATTTTAAATAACTATAATAATCTAGATAAACAAAATTTTAAGAACTTTCTCAAAGAAAATTCATTTAATTATGTAATTACAAATTCTTTAAATCAAATACCAAAATGCTTAATAACAAAAAAAATTGGTTATACTTATAGAAAATTAGCTGTTAGAAATTTTCTTAGAAATAACAATAAGGAAAAATACAAAATCTTAGAAATAACTGAAAATAACTGTAATAAATGAATTTAAATTTTCAAAAAGAATTTATTGAAAGAAAAAAGTGCGTTTTATGTGGAAGTAAAAAATTAAAAAAAGTAATTGATTTCAATAAGACACCATTGGCAAACTCATATGTAAAATCTAAAAATTATAAAGAAAAATATTACCCTTTAGCTTGTGTTCTTTGTCTAAATTGTAAACATTTACAAATAAAACATTTGATTAAACCAAAAATTCTTTTTGAAAACTATATGTATGTAAGTGGTACATCTCCAGTGTTTGTTAAACATTTTAAAGAATTTTTTAAAAAAATTAAAAAGACTATTAAACTTAACAAATCTAAAGATAAAATTTTAGATATAGCTTGCAATGATGGATCTTTTTTAAATTTTTTCAAAAAAGATAATTTTAAAAATGTTGTAGGAATTGAACCTGCTAAAAATTTAAGATATTTAAATAGTTCAAAAAAAATAGACATAAATACTATTTTTTTTAATCATAAAAATAGTTTCACTTTAAAGAAAAAATATAAAGAATTTAAAGTCATTACAGCAAATAATGTTTTTGCTCATGTTCCAGACTTAAATGATTTTGCTTTAGGTGTAAAAAATATACTTTCAAAAGATGGCCTTTTCATTTTTGAAGTTTCTTATTTAAAAGATGTAATAAAAAAATTAACATTTGATACAATTTATCATGAGCATATGTCTTATCATTCTCTAAAACCCTTAATAAAATTTTTTAAAAAGATTGAAATGAAGGTAGTTGATTTTGATCTAATAGAACCTCAAGGTGGATCAATTAGAGTTTATGTTGGTCATAAAAATAAAAAAGCTAATATTTTAAAAATTAAAAATCAAATTAAAACTGAGAGAAAATTTGGATTATTTAAAACTAGAAGTTATTTTCAATTTAATGACAAAATAAAAAGCCAAAAAAATAAAATAACAAATTTTATTAATAACAAAATGAAAAAAGGAAAGACTTTTATTGGTTATGGTGCTCCAGCAAAAGTAACTACATTTTGCCATGTATTTAATTTAGGTGAAAATGAAATCAAATTTATTATTGATGATAATACACTTAAACAAAATAAATATACACCTGGTAAAAATATTAAAATTTTGAATTTCAAGAAAATTAAAAAAATAAATTTTGACTATATTATTATTCTTGCTTGGAATTTTGCAAAACCATTAATTTTCAAATTAAAAAAAAATATAAATGATAGAAAATTTAAAATGATTGTACCATTTCCAAATATCAAAATATTTTAATTAAAATCTATCTAATATAATTCTTTTAAACGCATAGATCCCTACTTCCCAAGTACATTTTTTTCCATCTTTGTATGCTCTTGATTTATAATAAACTGGGCATTGTCCTATTTTTTTTGTCTTTTTTATTGCCTGACATATGATGCTAAAATCATATTCAAACTTATCAGCATTACCTTCAATAGAATTCCATAATTTAGTATTAAATAGTCTGTAACAACAACAGCAATCAATGATTGAAGTTTTATAAAGAATATTCATTAAAAAAGTTAATAGATTTACTGCTAACTCTCTAAAATAAAAATATGGATGATTGATAGATGTTTTCATCTGTCTATGACCAATAACAAAATCTTTATTTTCTTCTATAGCAATTTTTAAAAGTTTATTAATATCCTCAGGTTCGTATTCAAGATCTGCATCTTGAATAATTACATAATCACCTGTTACATATTTTTTTGCTAATCTTTGAGAATCACCTTTGCCTTTATTTTTATCCTTGTATATTGCTTTGATAAAATCGTATTCAGTCTCATATTTTTTAATAAC
>CABXRR010000032.1 GCA_902514695.1 uncultured Pelagibacteraceae bacterium | reverse complement strand
AAAAATTGTAATGAAATTGGTGAATATAAAGCGCCTATAGAAAAAGATAATAGTAAAAAATTTAGGATGCTTTGTTTGGAACATGTCAAAGAATTTAACAAAAACTGGAATTATTTTTCTGATATGAATGACGATCAGGTTATTAATTTTCTAAAATCAGATATGATATGGCATAAACCTACCCAAAGTTTTAGCTCTTCAGATAATTTTTTTAAAGTCTTGTGGAATAATACTTTAAAAGATGAGTTAGATGGAGATAGATTTAAAAGTGATTATAATCACATGCGGCAATTTAAATTTAACCATAAAGACATTGAAGCATTTGGAATATTAGGAATTTCAGTTGGTTTAAAGTGGCAAAAAATACAAGAAAAATTCAAAATCCTTGTCAAAAAATTTCACCCTGATATGAATTCAGGTAATAAAAAATTTGAAGAAAAACTAAAATTAATTACTTTGGCTTACACACAACTAAAAAATACATACAGAGAAAAAATTGATACCTAATATAAATACTCAACCAGATATAAAAGTTTCCATTAAGCAGACTTTTGGTTTTGACTCTGAAATGGAAGTAAATGCTTTTTCAAAAAAAAATGAATATGTTCCAGAAATTGATAAAAACTATAAATTTGACAAAGATACAACTTTAGCCATAATTTCTGGCTTCGCATTTAACAAGAGAGTATTAGTTCAAGGTTATCATGGAACCGGTAAATCTACGCATATTGAACAAATAGCTGCAAGATTAAATTGGCCTTGTATCAGAGTAAACCTTGATAGTCATGTAAGTAGGATTGATTTAATAGGAAAAGATGCCATCGTTTTAAAAGAGGGAAAACAAATAACTCAATTTAATGAAGGTATTTTGCCATGGTCGATTCAAAACCCTGTTGCCCTTGTATTTGATGAATATGATGCAGGAAGACCAGATGTTATGTTCGTTATACAAAGAGTTTTAGAAGCAGAGGGTAACTTTACTCTTTTGGATAAAAATAAAGTTATAAAACAAAATAAATTTTTTAGATTGTTTGCAACATCAAACACTGTTGGTTTAGGTGATACAACTGGTTTATATCATGGAACTCAACAAATAAATCAAGGCCAAATGGATAGATGGAATATTGTTACAACGTTGAATTATTTAAGTTTAGATAAAGAAATGGATATTGTGCTAGCTAAAAATAAGAATTTTAATAATCAGAAGGGTAAAGAAAAAATTGCGAATATGATTAAAGTGGCATCTTTAACAAGGAAGGGTTTTAAAGCAGGAGATATATCAACCGTAATGAGTCCAAGAACTGTTTTGCACTGGGCTGAAAATGCTGAAATTTTCAAAGATATTGGATATGCATTTAGAGTCACTTTTTTAAATAAGTGTGATGAAATTGAAAAAAATATCATAGCTGAATATTATCAGAGATGTTTTGGAGAAGAACTCCCAGAGTCTCTAGCAAATATTCAAATATAGATGAGTAATGATAATAAAGATTCAAATTTAAAAGAAAAACTTAAGCAAGCTCTAACATCAACATTTAAAGTAATTTCTGATGACTTTAAAATAGAAAACAATTTTGAAAAGAGCAGATCCTCAAATAAGTTTGATTTTTTTGAATTAAATAACTTGGATAATAGAGGTGATTTTATAAAAGCAAGAGCTGATTCAGATTCCTCCGCTTTAAAAAAGAAATTTTCTAACGGGAATATCTATAAAAAAAATTTACCTTCAAACTCATCATGTAGATCTTTATATTCAATTGCTGAAAGAATAAGATGTGAATCTTTAGGAGGACAAATGCTTAAAGGAATAGAAAAAAACTTTACTGAAAATTATAATCAAATAATTAATATAAAAAAAAAAGATCAACTTAAAACTAAAGAAGATGTAACAGTCACCGAAGCGTTTGAATTATATATGTTAAATAAATTCCACAATATTGAATTAAATTCATTAACTACAAAAATGTTAAATTTTTGGAAAAACGATTTTGATAAGTCAATTGAAAAACATATAAAATTTTTAAAAGATAATTTAGAAAATCAAGATAATTTCTCCTCAAAATTTTCAGAAATATTACAAGAAATGGATATTTTTCAAAATGAAGATAATGAGGAAACTAAAGAGGAGAATCAAGATGACGGACAAAGTAATCCCTCAAATGAAGATAGCGAGTCTGATACTGATGATAATAAGGATCAAAAAAAAGAAGATGAAACTCAAGCTAGTTTAGATTCAGATTATGATATTGATGAATATAAATTAGATGAGCAATTAATAGACACTGAGTCAGATAAACAAAACAATGAACAGACAATTCAACAAAAAAAGCTTAATTCTTTAGAATTAGAATATAAAATTTTTACAAGTAAATATGATGAGATTACCAAAGCTGAAAATTTGGAAAATGCAACTGAAGCATCGAAACTCCGAAAAACATTGGATCAACAACTTGTAGGATTCCAAGACGTTATTACAAAACTTGCAAATAAATTACAAAGGCAATTACTGGCTAAACAAAATCGTTCCTGGGAATTTGACTTAGAAGAGGGTTTACTTGATAGTTCAAAATTACCAAGAATAATAATGGATCCATACAATTCATTGTCTTTTAAAAAAGAGAAAGATTTAGAATTTAAAGATACTGTTGTAACTTTATTAATTGATAATTCTGGTTCTATGAGAGGAAGACCAATAACAATTGCAGCAATTTGTGCGGACATTTTATCAAGAACTTTAGAGCGTTGTTCAGTTAAAGTTGAAATATTAGGGTTTACAACCAAAAATTGGAAGGGAGGACAAAGTAGAGAAAATTGGAATAAAAATGGTAAACCAAAATTTCCAGGAAGGCTCAATGATCTTAGACATATTATTTATAAAGGTGCGGATGTCCATTGGCGTCAATCTAAAGATAATCTAGGCTTAATGTTGAAGGAAGGTTTATTAAAAGAAAACATTGATGGAGAGGCAATATCATGGGCTTTTAATAGATTAAAAAAAAGAAAAGAAGAAAGAAAAATACTAATGGTTATTTCTGATGGTGCACCAGTTGATGACTCAACATTGTCAGTTAACTCAGGTGATTTTTTAGAAAAACATTTAAAAAGAATGGTCAAATTTATCGAAGATAAAACTGAAATTGAAATTTTGGCTATTGGTATTGGTCATGATGTATCTAGATACTATAATCGAGCTATAAAAATTACAGATGTGAATGAATTAGGTGATGTAATGATTTCACAATTGAGTGTATTATTTGATAAAAAGAATAAATTACATTAAATTTTAGATAGATCTTTATTTTTCCAACTTATAACTACCT
>CABXRR010000031.1 GCA_902514695.1 uncultured Pelagibacteraceae bacterium | reverse complement strand
CTAAATCTTGGATTAAAAAAACTAATTTATCTAGAAAAATATTAGACCAAAAATAATATTATTTAATACAAACTTTCACAAAAAGATTTTATTCTTTCCATAGCTTTTTTTAAGTTTTTCATCGAAGTCGCGTAAGAAATCCTGAAGTATCCATCTAAACCAAATGCTGATCCTTGTACAACAGCAACATTTGATTTTTCTAATAACTTCTTAACAAAATCTGTATCCGTTTTTAACTTTGTTTTTTTATTCAAAAGACCTTTACAGCTTGGAAATACATAAAAAGCACCATTAGGCGTTAAACAATTAATTCCTTTAATATTGTTTAAACTCTTAACAACAAAATCCCTTCTTTCTTTAAAGGCTTTTGATCTCTTTTTAATAAAACTCTGGTTACCATTTAATGCTTCAACTGCAGCCGCTTGACTTATTGAAGAGGGATTTGAGGTAGATTGTGATTGAATTTTACCTATAGCTTTAATTATATCTTTGGGACCTGCTGCATAACCTATTCTCCACCCTGTCATTGCATATGATTTACTTACACCGTTCATAGTAAGAGTTCTATCTTTCAACTTGGAAATCTGAGCAATTGTGAAGAAGTTGAAATTATCATATTTTATATGTTCATAAATATCATCACTTAAAATGTGAACTTTTTTATTTTTAATTAAAACTTTAGCTAAATCTTGAATTTCTTTTTTTGTATATCCTGCGCCGGTTGGATTTGATGGTGAGTTAAGTATTACCCATTTTGTTTTTTTTGTAATAGCTTTATTTAATTTTTTTGCAGTAAGTTTAAATCCCTCCTTCTCAGTACATTTTACTATTTTTGGTTTTCCTCCCGCTAATAAAACCATATCAGGATATGACACCCAAAAAGGTGCTGGAATTATTACTTCATCTCCTTTATTTAAAGTTGCCATAAAAGCATTGTAGAGAACTTGTTTACCACCGGTTCCAACTGTTATTTGTTCAGTTGAATATTTCAATTTATTTTCTCTTTTAAACTTATTAAGGATGGCTTTTTTTAAAGCAGGTGTGCCATCAACAGCCGTATATTTAGTATCTCCACTTTTAATCGCTTTAATGGCTGCACTTTTAATATTGGCAGGAGTATCAAAATCAGGCTCTCCTGCACCAAGTCCTATTACATCTTTTCCGGCAGCTATTAATTCTCGGGCTTTTTGCGTCACAGCAATTGTTGGTGATGGTTTAATTCTTCTTAAACTGTCTGATATTATGCTCATTGAAATATAAATTAATTCTACTACGTTCTTTAATATATGGAAAATACTTATCAAGATTTAATTACAGATATCCAGAGTAAAAATCCAAAAATCAGTGGAAAACTTGAAGGTGGTAAAAAATTTAAAATAAAATCAGATTTTAAACCAGCGGGTGATCAGCCTGAAGCCATTAAAAAGTTAGTTAATGGAGCAAATAAAGAGGAATTCAATCAAGTATTGTTAGGAGTAACTGGATCAGGAAAAACTTTTACTATGGCAAAAGTTATTGAAGCAACAAATAGGCCGGCATTAATTTTAGCTCCAAATAAGACTCTCGCAGCTCAGCTTTATGGGGAAATGAAAACATTTTTTCCAGATAACGCAGTCGAGTATTTCGTATCCTATTACGATTACTATACACCAGAGGCATACGTTCCTAGATCAGACACTTACATTGAGAAGGAAGCTTCTATAAATGAGCAAATAGATCGAATGAGACACTCGGCTACAAGGTCACTACTTGAAAGGGATGACGTTCTTATTGTAGCCAGTGTTTCTTGTATTTATGGTTTAGGATCTGTTGAAGCTTACAGTAAAATGACTTTAACACTTCAAAAGAATTATGATTATAATAGAGAACAAATCATTAAATCATTAGTTGCTTTACAATATAAAAGGAATGATCAAAATTTTTATAGGGGTACATTTAGGGCACGTGGCGAGTATTTAGAAATTTTCCCATCACATCTAGAGGATAGAGCGTGGAGGTTAAGTTTATTTGGGGACAAACTTGAAAAAATTGAGGAATTTGATCCACTTACAGGAGATCAAGTAAGGGAGTTAAGTTTAGTAAAAGTTTATGCAAACAGCCACTACATCACACCAAAGCCTACAATTGAACAAGCAGTTATCAATATTAAAAAAGAATTAGAAATTACTTTAAAAAAACATAAAGCAGAAAATAAATTACTTGAAGCACAAAGATTAGAGGAAAGAACAAAATTTGATTTAGAAATGATTGAAGCAACTGGTTCTTGTGCTGGAATTGAAAACTATTCAAGATTTTTATCAGGTAGAAAACCAGGAGAGCCACCACCTACTCTTTTTGAATATTTTCCAGATAATACTTTAGTTTTTGTAGATGAATGTCATGTTACAGTTCCTCAACTGAATGGGATGTACAAAGGAGATAGATCTAGAAAAAGTACTTTAGCTGAATATGGTTTTAGACTTCCGTCATGCATGGATAACCGACCATTAAAATTTGAAGAATGGGATCTAATGAGAACTCAAACAGTATTTGTTTCAGCAACACCTGGTCCGTGGGAATTAAAACAAACTAAAGGAAAATATATAGATCAAGTTATTAGACCTACAGGACTTATTGATCCACCAGTTGAAATAAGACCAGCAAAAAATCAAGTTGATGATCTTATGCACGAATGCAAAAAGGTAATTGAAAAAAATCACAGAGTTTTGGTTACTACTCTTACAAAAAAGATGGCTGAAGATTTGACAGAATACCTTCATGAAAATGGAGTTAAGGTTCGATACTTACACTCTGATATAGACACTCTCGAAAGAATTGAAATTATGAGAGATTTAAGAATGGGTGTATTTGATGTTTTGGTTGGAATAAATCTTTTAAGAGAAGGCTTAGATATACCTGAGTGTGCATTAGTTGGAATTTTGGATGCAGACAAGGAAGGTTTTTTGAGATCAGAAACTTCATTAATTCAGACAATTGGTCGAGCAGCTCGTAATGTTGAAGGTAAAGTTATTCTTTATGCTGATAAAGAAACTAAAAGTATTAAAAAAGCTATAGACGAAACTGACAGAAGAAGATCAATTCAACTTGCATATAATAAAAAACATAAGATAGATGCTAAAACTGTTAAAAAAGAAATAAGTGATATCTTAGAGAGTGTGTATGAAAAAGATTACGTAAAAATAAGCGAGGGATCTAATGTTGGTGGAAACCTGAAAAAGCACCTTAAGGCTTTAGATAAAAAGATGAAGGAATCAGCCTCGAATCTTGAATTTGAAGAAGCAGCTAAAATTAGAGATGAAATTAGAAAGTTACAAAGTACTGAACTTGAAATAACTTTAAACCCTAAAATTAGACAGTATGATGTTAAAAATAAAATTTACCCTAAAGGTAGATCTACTCTAGGAATGCCAGGAACCAGGGTCACAAAAAAGAGAGACAAAAAATGGAAGCACGGAAGATAATAATTACTGGTGGGGCTGGCTTTATTGGGTCTCATATTTGTGAAGAAATTTTTTATAAGTTTCCAAAAAGTAGAATTACGATTATTGATAAACTTACATATGCTGGAAATAAAAAATATCTTAAAAATATAATTAAATCAAAAAGAGTTAAATTTTTTAGGGGTGATATTGGAAAACCTGGCACATACTCTCAACTTTTAAAGAATACTGACCTGGCAATTAATGTTGCAGCTGAAAGTCATGTGGATAATTCATTCGAGGCCCCATTATCATTTTCATTAACAAATACAGTTGGTGCTCATGCTTTCTTATTAAAATGCATCGAACTTAAAGTTAAAAAGATTATTCATATAAGCTCAGATGAAGTTTATGGTGAAAAACTATCTGGCAGTTGTGATGAAAACCAAAAAATTCAACCTACCAATCCCTACTCAGCATCCAAAGCTGCAGCAGAAATTTTTATAAATAGTTATATTTATTCTTACAAAAAAGAAATAATTACAGTAAGAGGAAATAATGTTTATGGAATACGGCAATATCCAGAAAAATTGATACCAAGATGTATAATTAATTTATTACGTAATAAAAAAATTCCTATTCATGGTAATGGTAAAAATGAAAGATTTTATTTATCAGCAGTAGACTTTGCTAAAGCAATTTCTCTTTTAATTAAAAAAAAAAATAAAGGTGTGTATAATCTAGGGAGTAATGAGTCTTATTCAAATATTAAATTAGCAAGATTAATATGCAAACACTTAAAAAAGGATCCTAAAAAATTCATTAGTTTTGTAAAGGATA
>CABXRR010000030.1 GCA_902514695.1 uncultured Pelagibacteraceae bacterium | reverse complement strand
CTTTACAAAAAATTATAGATGGAAACTTTTCGTCATGTATTGAAGTATTTTCTAAAAAAGGATCTATAAGAGCTAATCATTATCACAAAAAAGATAAGCACTTTATGTA
The DNA here is from genome assembly GCA_902514695.1 of uncultured Pelagibacteraceae bacterium. GTDB lineage: Bacteria > Pseudomonadota > Alphaproteobacteria > Pelagibacterales > Pelagibacteraceae > Pelagibacter. Next base: position 5,186 of record CABXRR010000030.1, on the reverse strand, counting down.
TATAATTTCTGGAGAACTTTTATATTCATACAAAAACAGAAAACGAGGCTCTAAAGTAAAAATAAAAAAAATGAAAAAAAGTGATTTATTTTTTACACCAGCAATGCAGGAACATATGGCTTATTTTACAAAGAACACCCATTTTCTTGCATTTAGCACGAGAAAGAGAACTCGCTTTGATTATGAGAAAGATTTAATAAGAGTCGAAATGGACAAATATCCAGATGTAATAAAAGCTATTGAAAGAAGCAAAAAATAATCAACTTTATGATTAAAAAATGCAAGATATGCCAAAAAAAATAATTGTCACTGGCGGGGCAACCAGGATTGGAGCTGCGATAGCCGAAAAATTATCTGGTCCAAAGATTGAAATTGCTATCCATTACAACAAATCAAAATCTAAAGCAGAAAATTTAAAGAAAAAATTAAAAAAATTTGGCACAACAGTTTATTTGGTGAGTGGAGACCTTAGTATAGAAAAAGATGTAAAAAAAATAATTAAATTCTCTAAATCAAAAATGAAATATTTTGACTGCTTAGTAAATAATGCCTCATTATTTGAAAATGATAAATTAGAGAATTTTAGTTCTCAAAGCTGGGAAAAACATATTTCTACAAATATTAAGGCTCCTGCTCTTTTATCAAAAGAGTTTTCAAAGAATATTAGGGGCAAAAATAACAATATTATAAACATAATTGATCAAAGAGTATTTAAGCTTACTCCGTATTTTTTTTCATACACTTTAAGTAAAACTGGGCTTTATACTTTAACTAAAACGAGTGCGATGAGTCTTTCACCTAACATAAGGGTTAATGGAATAGCACCAGGGCCTACAATCAAAAATAAAAGACAGTCTGAAAAACATTTTAAAAATCAGTATTTAGCAACACCACTCAAACAGCAAGTTGATGTTAATGAGATTTGTAATGCAGTTGACTTTTTTATAAAAAACAGCTCTATTACAGGGCAAGTTTTGGCAATAGACAGTGGTCAAAGCTTAAATTGGCAGACGCCAGATATTATTAAAGGGAAAGAGTGAGAAAAAATAATTTTAAAGTTGTAAAAATAGACAAAAACAAAAGCTTATTTAACTACGAGAAAAAAATTCTCATTAATGAACTTATTTTGGATTTAAAGCTTGGCTATTATGATTTTGAGAAAGAGAAAGCACAAAAAGTAAAATTTAGTTTAGAAATCGATTATCAAGATAAAAAGCCTTCAAATGATAAAGATCTTAGATCAATAGTTAATTATGCGACTATTGTTAAATTAATTAAAAAACTCATTAAAAAGAAACATTATAATTTCTTAGAGACTTTAGCTGAGGCTGTTTTTGATGAACTATTTAAAGATAAAAGAATAGGAAAAATATTGTTAAAAATTGAAAAACTAGAAATTTTAAAAGAATGTTCATCAGTTGGTATTCAAATTACCAAAAAAAGAAGTCATGATAAGTACTGAAGTTGGAAAAGAAGTAATAAAAAAAGAACTCCCTTTAATCCCTAAATTACCTGGTGTTTATCGAATGTTAAATGATAAAGGAGAGATCCTTTATGTTGGAAAAGCAAAAAATTTACCTAACAGACTTAAAAGCTATGTCTCTGAAAAAAATCATATTATTCGAACTGAAAGAATGTTGTCTCAAACTGTTAGACTTGAAATTACAACAACCACAAATGAAAGTGAAGCCTTGTTGCTAGAGGCTAATCTAATCAAAAAATATAAACCTAAATTTAATATATTACTTAAAGATGATAAATCTTTTCCGTATATATTCATTTCTAAGCATGAGTTCCCTCGTATAGAAAGACATAGAGGAGCAAAAAACAAACCAGGGAAATATTATGGACCTTTTGCAAGCTCACTTGCTGTTAATAGTGCAATTAAAACTCTTCAAAGAATTTTTTTACTAAGATCTTGTACTGATAAACAAGTGGAAGCAGGAAATAAAACTTGTTTTAATTATTTTTTAAAAAGATGTGCTGGTCCTTGTGGTGGAAAAATAGAAAAAGAAGATTATGCTAAATTAGTTGAGGCAGCTGATGAATTTTTGAGCAAAGGTAGATCTAGAAAGATACAACAAACACTTTCATCACAAATGGAAAATGCAAGTGAAGAATTAGATTTTGAAAAGGCCGCAATAGTAAGAGACAAAATTAAATCTTTAAATATTATTCAATCATCTTTAACAATTAGTGATGTAAATTTGACTGAAGCAGATGTAATTGCTGGATATAAAGAGTCAGGTAAAACTTGCATTCAAGTATTTTTTTATAGATCAAAACAAAATTGGGGTAATCAAGCGTTTTTTCCAAAACATGATCCTGATGAAAAATTTAGTGAGATATTAAATTCTTTTGTATCTCAATTTTATGAAAACAAAGCTGTTCCAAGATCAATCATCCTTAGTGAAGAAATTAAAGAAAAAAAGTTAATTGAAAAAACACTCTCAAAAAAAGAAAATAAACAAATAAATATTTCTATTGCAAAAAAAGGATCAAAATTAAAGGTTATAAACCTTGCAATTAAAAATGCTAAAAATAGTTTAAATCGAAATCTTTATGAAAATCAAAATAATAGAAAATTACTTGATGAAATTTCCAAAAAATTCAAAATTGAAAATACTATTAGTCTTATTGAGGTCTATGACAATAGCCATATTCAAGGAACAAATAGTGTTGGTGCTTTGATTACTTATGGTGAGGAGGGCTTTATAAAGAAAAGATATAGAAAATTTAATATTAAAAATGAAAACTTTAAACAGGATGATTATGGAATGATAAGAGAGGTTTTGGGACGAAGATTTAAACGTGCAATACAAGAAAAAGGAAATTATTTAACATTTCCAGATTTAGTGTTAATTGATGGTGGTAAGGGTCAATATTCATCTGCAAGAGAGACCCTTAATGAGCTGGGACTTAATGAAATACCTGTAATAGCCATTGCAAAAGGGAAATTTAGAAATAGTGGGAATGAAACATTTTTTCACAACGGTAAAGAGTATAAATTTATGAGGAATGACCCTGCTCTATTTTTTTTACAGAGAGTCCGAGACGAAGCTCATAGATTTGCTATCAGCGCGCATAGGGCTAAACGAAAAAAAGGAATTTCTAAGTCTTTATTGGACCAAATCGAAGGCATTGGTGCTATTAGAAAAAGAGCATTATTAAACCATTTTGGTTCAGCAAGAGCGGTTGAGTCGGCAAGTTTAGATGAAATAAAATCTGTTGAAGGTGTTGAAGCAAAAGTTGCAAAAAAGATATATAACTTCTTTCACGAGTAAAAAAATATGCTTAGAAAAATACCAAATATATTAACTGTAGGTAGGATCCTAATTGTTCCCTTTTTTGTATTGGCATTTTATTTGCCAGGTTTTTATGGAGATCTAACAGCTTTAATATTATTTATTGTAGCCTCTTTCACAGATTTTTTAGATGGTATGTTAGCAAGGTTACTGGGTGAAGAATCTAAGCTTGGAGAATTATTAGATCCAATTGCTGATAAGATAATTGTAGCAACTGCTCTTATCTTATTAGTTATGGATGGCACAATTCGTAACTATGAAGTTATTGCTGCAATAATTATTTTGACAAGAGAAATTTTGATTTCTGGACTAAGAGAATTTTTAGCAAAAGGGAAAATTAAACTTCCAGTTTCTAATCTTGCAAAATTAAAAACTGTCTTACAAATGGTAGCTATTGCTCTTTTATTATCTGGAGAAACTGGCAATAAAATTATTAATTTTCAAGATTATAATGCTCAAACAATAGGAATTATTTTTCTGTGGCTCTCTGCAGCTTTAACTCTTTTTACAGGTTATGAATATATGCGTAAAGGAATAGATCACGCAATTTCTGAAGATAATAAAGACTAAGCTGCTTTTTTCTTTTTTACTAAAGCTTGATAGCTTTCGTTTAAATCAATTATCATTTCGCAAACTTTATATTTATTTTCTGCAATACATGATACTGGAGTAACCTCTGCTGCAGTTCCAGTTAAAAAGCACCCAGTGAAGTTTTTTAATTCTTCAGGTTTGATTTTTCTTTCGTGGATTTTAATATTTTTAGATTTTGCTATACCAATAACTGTTCGTCTTGTAATCCCATCTAAAAAGGAATCTGGGATAGGAGTATGCAATTCTCCATTTTTATCCTTAAAAAAAATATTTGCACCTGTGGCTTCAGCAACATTTCCTTCATGATCTAACATTAAAGAGTCTGAATAACCTTGCTTCTCCGCCTCATGTTTTGAGAGAGTGCAAATCATATAAAGCCCAGAAGCTTTAGTATCCCATGGAATTGTGTTAGGTGCTGGTCTACGCCAATTAGAAATATTCAATTTTATACCTTCTATTTTCAGTTTTGGATCAAAATATGATCCCCATTCCCAGGTAGCTATTGCCACATGAATTTTTGTTTGTTGTGCAGAGATTGCCATCATTTCACTTCCTCTCCATGCAACTGGCCTTACATAACCATTTTCAACATTTTGTGTAGAAATAATTTTATTTGATGCTGCATTAATCTCGTCTTCAGTATAAGGAATCTCAAATCCCATTCTTTTTGCTGAATAAAATAATCTTGAAGTATGTTCTTCTAACTTAAATATTGATCCATCATAAACTCTCTCTCCTTCAAATACGCAGCTAGCATAATGTAAACCATGGCTTAATACGTGTACTTTTACGTCTGACCAATCAACTAATTCGCCATTGTACCATATTTTGCCTGATCTCTTATCGTAGGGTATCATGTTATGAAATAAAAATTCTTACTGAAAAATATCTTTGTATCTATAATATGTCAATATAACTTACCAATAATGAAAGAACTTTTATATCTAAAAGATGATCAATTAAAAGATTTAATTGAAAAAATGTTTATTGGATACAGAGAAACATTTTCAGATTCGAAAAAAATTCTTAATAAATATTCAATAGGTTTAGCCCATCAAAAAGTAATACATTTATTGTCTATGTATGAGGGAATTTCTATATCTGAACTTTTAAAAAAGCTTAAAATTACAAAACAAAGTCTAAATAGAGTGCTAAAGGATCTCATTACCATGGAAATAATCACTTTTGAAAAAGATGAACAAGATACTAGAGTTAAACATGTTTTTTTAAATGCAAAAGGAAAAAAAATATTTAATGAAATTTTCGAAATTCAAAAAAAAAGGATTTACA
>CABXRR010000029.1 GCA_902514695.1 uncultured Pelagibacteraceae bacterium | reverse complement strand
TAAAATCCTAGGTTACTAATTTTATGGAAAATAAAATTGAAAAAAAAAGATGTAAATTTACGGAAACACTTTGGGAAGATTACGTAAATGATTATCCTAAAGAATTCCTAAATGAAGAATTAACTAAAGATACAAGGCAAAATATAATACCTGCTGGAAAATCTGATTTAACATTTAGAGACAAAACTGGAAAATTAGTGCTTGTAGAGCTTCAATTAGATGCTCTTGATAGAAAACACATGTCTCAAACATTGGAATATAGAATGGATTATATTGACAAGGGGGAAAAAAATATACGTACAATTTTATTGTGTAATCAAATTAAAGATAAAAGAAAAGATTATATTAATAAATGGAACAAAACTGTTCCCAATCTTAATTTAGAGACAATCGTAATAGCAAAGGATGAGGCTAGAAAAATAATTCAAAAAATTGATCCTAATGTTGAGTGGATAGATGTTAAAAAAAAACCATCATTAAAAACAAAAAATTCATCAAATTTAAATAATATCGAAATAACTAAGCCAAAGGATTTTGACTTAGCTATAGCCATGAATAAACGAAAATCTATAAGTATTGTTAAAGAGCTTTATTTGAAACATAGAGGAAATAGATCAATAATAACACCTCAAGAAAAAAAAACAAATTACATTGAGTCTAATCATGGACATGATGTTATGAACGATCTTTTTAAATTAAAAAATGAGTTTGAAGAATTAAAACATGAGTTTCATGATATTTACCCAAGTTATTATGGATATTATAGGTTAATAGAAGATTATATAAACTTTTTTAGAGATATTTATGACTATAAAAAACTTTTGTTTATGCCTGGTATCGTTAAGGAAAAAGAAAAAGATAATAAACCTGAAATAGATCTAATTCTATTTACAGATACTTATTTTAGAAGAAGAACGTTTCGTTTACTTTGGCAACCAACCAATTGGAAATATGATGCCCATTATGATGAAAAATCTTTAGAAAAAATTAATGCTGATTTTAAGGATAAGAAAAAGAAATTTTTAGACAAAAATAAAAAAAATGACGATTATTGGGATACATTTGATGCTGTTTTAAATAATGAAAGAACTAAAATTATTAGAGAGAGGAATACTAATTTACATCAACTTAAAGAGTGGTTTGTATCTGGGGGAGATTTTAATATTGCCCCATCATTTGCAGAAAATTACACTTACTTTAAATTAGGTCGTGATTACTTCTTAATACTGGATATTAAAAATGCATTTGAAGAAGGATCGATTGAAAGTTTTAGAAGAATGTCTCCAAAAAATTTCTGGGGAAGATTGGGCGTATGTCTAACCGGTATTGTCAGACATGTTCATGATATCCTTTCATTAAATTTCAAAGTCAACATCAAAGGTAAAATAAAGTTTATTACTGATAAAATTAATCATGAAGACAAAATGTTAATTAATGCTTATCATTATTGTAAAAACAAAACTACACCAACAATAAATGATAAACTCCATCTTGAAAGTTCTAGATGGGATAATAATAATGATGAGGTTATAGTAGGTTTTGAAATTGAAGACGCAAATCATAAACTTGGAGCAACGTTTCATGATAAAAATGGATATAATTATTTAAGGTAAACTTGCTTATAGTTTGCTTATAGTTTTGTAGTTTAGTCTAGCCAATAATGATGCATTTTCTGTAAAAGTAGAATCTTAAAAAGTAAGCAATGGCTAGATAAGTATGTGAATCGTCGTAATGTGAAAAGGGGATCCTTAGTATTTCAAGACCGGTGCTTTCAACCGCTCAGCCATCTCTCCGTGTAGAAGCTTTTATAATTAAAAATATTTAATTCAACTATAAAATAGTCTATTTAATAAAGGTATTATTTAATTCATTAAAATGTCAATGAAACCAGATTTTAATAAAGGATTACTGTTAACATCATTAGGATCTTTTTGGTGGGGATTTATCGGGGTTATATATTTTGAATATGTATCATTTATTGGTCATATTGAGTTAGTTGTTCATAGATGTTTGTGGACAGCAGTAATGCTAATTTTTACAACTACATTGTTTTCAAAATGGAAATTATTTTTATCAACATCCTCAAATAAAAAATTTTTATTTTATTTATTTATATCTGGTTTTTTAATCTTTATAAATTGGGCAATCTGGATCTATGCTGTCGCCACTGATAGAATAATTGATGCAAGTTTTGGGTACTTTATAATGCCAATAATTAGCGTTTTACTTGGTTACATATTTTTTAAAGAAAATCTTAATAAAAAAAGAACTTTTTCAATTTTATTAGTCTTGATCTCAATTTTAGTATTAATCCTTTTTAATTTAAAAGATCTCCCTTGGGTTGGTCTAATAGTTGCCTTCAGTTGGGCTTTTTATAACTTAGTGAGAAAAAAAATAAATGTTGATACTGATATAGGTCTTTTAATTGAAAGTTTATATATTTTACCATTTGCAATTATAACTTTTTATTTCATAACCAAAAATGGTTTTAATGATTTTAGTTTTTCTAACATAAAATTAAGTATGCTTCTTATACTAGCAGGTCCAATGACTGTGATTCCTTTATTTCTATATGTCAGAGGCGTTGAGTTAATTGGCCTAGGTCCAACTGGTATGATTTTTTATATAACTCCAACTTTACAGTTTATTTTGGGGTATTTTTATTACAATGAGGAGTTTTCATTAGTTAAATTTCTGAGTTTTGTTATTATTTGGATTGCTGTAATTATATATCTTAAAGATCTTTATGAAAATAATTAGTATTTTTTTTTTAATATTTATCATCTCTTTTACACAGTTATTAGCGGATGAGAATCTTCAATTTGATGAATGGAAAAAGAATTTTAAGATTTTAGCATTAAAGAATAATATATCAGAAAAAACATTTGACACTGCAATGTCAGATGTAAAATTTTTACCCAATGTAATTAAATATGATAGATATCAACCAGAGTTTTATGAAGATACAAAAACCTATATTACAAAAAGAACTTCAGTAAAAATAGTTAAAAAAGGAAAAAGTTTTTATAGTAAAAATTTTTCATTAATTAATGAGGTTGAAAAAAAATTTAATATAGAAAAAGAATTACTTCTTTCATTAATGGGTATTGAAACAAATTATGGTACTTATGTTGGAAAAATGGATATTTTATCATCATTATCTACCTTAAGCTATGATAAAAGAAGATCTCAGTTTTTTACTGAAGAACTTTTAATTTTATTAAAACTAATAGACTCAAAACAAATTGATCATAAAACATTGTATGGATCTTGGGCAGGTGCTTTTGGTTTTTTTCAATTTATGCCATCAACTATTAAGAACCACGCTTTAGATTATGATAAAAATAATCATATTGATTTAAAAAATCCTACTGATGCTTATGCTTCCGCGGCAAACTATCTTTATAAAATGGGTTGGGATAAAAATTCACATTGTTTTTATAAAGTAAATCTTCATGATAAAATTTCTAGAAAATATTTAAATGTTTCTGCCAAAAAATTAGTGAACAAAAGAAAGCTTAAATATTTTAAAAAATTTATTTCAAATTATGATGATTTAAATTTTCTAGATGAGAACCTTAAAGTTGCAATAATTACTCCAGATAAAGATATAATACCAGAGGCAGAAACCCTTAGTCCCGCATATATAGTTTTTGATAATTATGAAATAGTTTTAAAGTGGAATAGATCACTGAGATTCGCTTTAGCTGTTTGTACATTAAAAGATAAAATTAAAAATGAATTATAAGATATTAATTTTCTCATTTATAAGCTTATTTCTTTTTGGTTGTGAACAGATAAAAACCAATAAATCTAATAAGATTATTTTTAAACCAGAAAATAATTATAAAAATTTGGGATTTGCTCTTATTTATAATAGTAACCTTAAAAATATAAAAAAATTAGAGACAAGATCTTTAAATATTTATCATAAATCATTGAAAAAAAAATCATCTGTAAAAATTCTAAACCCAGCGAATGGTAAATATTTGATTGCACAAGTTAAATCAAATAAAGAAAAATTTTCAAACTTTTATAATTCTATTTTGAGCCCAAGAATAGCTGAAGAATTAGATCTTAATATTAATGAACCCTATGTTGAAATAATATCAATTTCAAAAAATTCCACTTTTGTAGCAAAAAAGTCTAAAATGTTTGATGAAGAAAAAACTGTTGCTGAAAAAGCTCCAGTAGATGGTATTCAAATCAATGATTTAAATCAAAAAAAAATTAAAAAAAAAATATCTAAAAATAAGAAGTTTTCTTATTCAATAAAAGTGGCAGATTTTTATTACGAGGATACTGCTTTTTTAATGAAAGATAGAATAAAAAAAGAAACATCAATTAAAAAATTGAAAATAAGTAGATTATCTCAAACAAAATATAGGGTATTAATAGGACCTTTTAATGATATAAAAAGTTTAAAGGACTCATTTCAAAATTTGAGTTCTTTTAATTTTGAAAATTTGGAAATTTATAAAAATGATTAAAAAACTTATAATAATTTTTTTCATAAACATATTCATATCTCAATTTGCGAATGCTAATTTGGAAATAAAAGCCAGAACTGCAATTTTACAGGATTTTTTATCAGGAGAAATCTTATATGAAAAAGAGCCTGACAGATCAATTTACCCAGCTTCTATGACTAAGATAATGACGAGTATTATTGCTTTTGATTTAATTAAATCTGGTGATTTAAATTTAGATGAAAAGTTTATTATCTCTGAAAAAGCATGGAGATTATCTACAGCTGGATACTCATCAATGTTTGTAATGATAGGAGACGAAGTATCTGTATATGATTTACTAAAAGGTATTATCGTTGCTTCAGGGAATGATGCGTGCATCGCACTGGCTGAAGGAATTGCCGGTACCGAAGAAGAGTTTGCTATAATGATGACTTCAAAAGCTAAGGAAATTGGAATGGAAAATACAAATTTTGCAAACTCATCAGGAATAAATGATCCTGACAATTATTCTACCGTTAGAGATATAATGATAATGTCAAGTTATTTGATTAAAAACCATCCTGAATATTATGAATGGTTTAGTGAAAAAGAATTTACATGGGATAGAACAGGGGGTGATCCGATAACACAAGGTAACAGGAATCCACTTTTGTATAAAAACATGGGTGCTGATGGGATTAAAACCGGCTACCTAGCTGTTGAGAGATATTCATTAGCATCTTCATTGAAAAGAAAAGGAAGAAGACTTATAGCGGTTGGCAGTGGATTTGAAACAAAAAATGATAGATCTAGAGAAAGTGCTAAACTTTTGACTTATGGTTTAACAAATTTTGATTTAGTAGAAATTTCAAAAAAAGATAATTTTTTTACAAGTGTTGATGTTTGGTTAGGTAAAGATAATACAGTTAAAGTTTACACTAGGGAAGACATTTATAAGATAATTAA
>CABXRR010000028.1 GCA_902514695.1 uncultured Pelagibacteraceae bacterium | reverse complement strand
CATCATTTGATAAACCTGATGCCTCTGAGCCAAACAAAAAGGCAATATTTCTCTTAAAATTTATTTTCTTTAAATTTTCTAAATTAATATGTTTTATATTTTTATTTCTAAATCTTGCAGAAGTTGCAATTACAATATCAATTTTGCTAAGAGCATTCTCCAAATTATCATACTTTTTGCTTTGTTTGATTATATCTTTAGCTCCAACAGATGTGGCTAAAATTTTATCATTCGGAAAAATTGGTTTTGGGTTAATTAAAACTAATTTCTTAAAATTAAAATTCTTTATTGCTCTCGCACAAGCTCCTATATTTTCTGATAATTGAGGTTTATTTAAAATAAAAGAGATATTGTTTTTACTCATTTATTTACTTGCAGGAGCATTATCTTTAAACAACTTATAATCTAAGCTATCAACTAATGCTTTAAATGAAGCATCAATTATGTTTGTCGATACACCAATAGTAAACCAATTTTTTCCCTTGGAGTCTGTGCTTTCAATTGAGACTCTAGTAACAGCCTCAGTTCCTGTATTTAAAATTCTTACTTTATAATCTACTAGCTTTAGATCTTTTAAATACTTTGAATATTTTGCTAGTCGGTCAACATTCTGTCTTATAGCATTATCTAAAGCATTTACTGGTCCATTCCCTTCTCCCTCACATATAATCTTTTCTCCATCAACTTCTAATTGAGCTTTAGCAGATGAAACTATTTCTCCAGATTTATTTTTTTTTACTGAAACATCATATTCGTTGATAGATATATATCTTGGTATTTCTCCAATAATTCTTCTTGCCAACAATTCAAATGAAGCATCAGCTCCATCATAACTGTAACCAATGAATTCTCTGTCTTTAACTTCATCTAATAGTTTTTTAATTTTAGGATCATCTTCTTTAATATCGATTTTGATACTTTTTAATCTAGAGATAATGTTGGATTTACCTGACTGATCTGAGATAACAATATTTCTTGTATTACCAACTTCTTCAGGATTTATGTGCTCGTAGGTCTTTGGGTCTTTTTGAACGGCAGAAACATGAAGTCCACCTTTGTGAGAAAAAGCTGCAGCACCCACATAAGGTAAGTGTTGATTAGGTTTTCTATTTAAAATTTCATCAAGTAGCCTTGAACAATCTGTCAAATTCTTAATATCTTTTGATTTTATTCCTATTTCAAATTTCGACGAAAAATCTTTTTTTAAAAAAAAAGTAGGAATTAATGACATTAAATTTGCATTACCACATCTTTCTCCTAATCCATTAATTGTACCTTGTATTTGACGAACACCTGATAAAACTGCTGCTAAAGAATTTGCGACTGCATTGCCTGTATCGTTATGAGCATGAATACCTAAATTTTTCCCCGGAATAACCTCGGATACCTCGGTTACTATTTTTGATACTTCGTGTGGTAATGTTCCTCCATTGGTGTCACATAACACTATCCATCTCGCCCCCTTATCGTATGCAGTTTTAACGCATGAAAGTGCATATTTGGGATTTGCTTTATAACCATCAAAAAAATGTTCTGCATCAAACATAAATTCTTTTTTTGCTTTAACAAAATGTTTTGTACTTTCACCAATATTTTCCAGATTTTCTTCATTGGTAATACCTAAAGCAATATCGACATGAAAATCCCATGACTTTCCAACTAAACATACTGCGGGAGTATTTGAATTCATTAATGCTGATAATCCTGTATCATTTTCTGCACTTCGACCTGATCTTTTTGTCATTCCAAAACATGTAAGTTTAGAATTCTTAAAATTATGTTTTTTTTGAAAAAACTCAGTATCAGTTGGATTAGCTCCAGGCCAACCGGCTTCAATATAATCAACACCAAGATTATCTAAGGCAGATGCAATTTTTTCTTTATCCTCAATAGAAAAATCTACTCCTTGTGTTTGCGCACCGTCTCTTAGAGTTGTATCAAAAATATATAAACGCTCTTTACTCATTTAAATTTCCACAATGTTTTACCATCTTTATCCTCTATTAAAACACCTTTATCGGAAAGTTCATCTCTAATTCTGTCAGCTTCCTTATAATCATTATCTGCTCTAGCTTTATTTCTTAAATCGATTTTATTATTTATTTCTGACTCACTTATTAAAGCTTTGTTTCTCTTATAGTTTTCCCATTGTTCCTTATCTTCATTTAATAAACCAACAAATTTACATGCTGAAATAAATAATTCTCTATCTTTGCCTTTACTCGCATTTTCATAAAGCTTATGAAGGTTGGCAATATATCCAGGAGTATTAAGATCTTCAAACAAAGGTTTTAAAACTTCTTCTGTTACTTGAGCAGATTTTTCATTAGCTGAATAGACACGATACCATTTATCTAAAGTGTTTTGACAGTCATTAATTAATTTGTCATTCCAATCTAACGGCTGCTTATAATGAGCGCTTATAAGAGCTAATCTTAAGACTTGTCCACTAATATTATTTCTAAAATCTTTTATCTTAAGAATGTTACCCTGAGATTTTGCCATTTTTTCATTCGACATTGTTATAAAGGCGTTATGAATCCAATAATTGGCAAAAACTTTTGACTCATTTGCGCATCTTGATTGGGCTATCTCATTTTCATGGTGGGGAAAAATTAAATCAATACCACCACCATGAATATCAAATTCATTTCCTAAAAATTTCTTTGACATTGCTGAGCATTCTAAATGCCAACCTGGTCGACCTTTGCCCCAAGGTGAGTCCCAATAAGGCTCATCTTTTACAGACGGCTTCCATAAAACAAAATCTTCTGAATTTTTTTTGTTATCACTTACTTCTACTCTTGATCCAGCTATCAAATCCTCTAATTTCTTATTTGATAATTTTCCATAATCAGAAAACTTTTTTACTTCAAAATAAACATGGTTATTATTTTCATAAGCAAAACCTTTTTGAATTAATTGATTTATCATTTCGATCATTAAATCAATGTGTTCGGTAGCTTTAGGCTGATGTGTTGGATTTTCACAATTCAAAAACTTACAATCTTCTAAAAAGCTTGAAGTTACTTTTTCAGTCAATTCTTTTGCAGATATTTTTTGTTCTTTTGATGATTTAATTATTTTATCATCAATGTCTGTAATATTTCTCACATATGTTACTTTTGAAAAAGTATTCTTTAGTAATCTAAAAAGAATATCAAAAATAACTAATGGTCGTGCATTTCCAATATGTGGATCATCATATACTGTTGGGCCACAAACATACATTCCAATATTTTGCTTATCTTTTGGAACAAATTGTTCTTTTTTATTAGTTAAATTATTTGTTAAAAAAATATCCATTTTTGTTGATTAAGAAATATACCTTATTTATTGATTTGTTAATCTAATTGATTAACTAGGAATCTTGCATACTGGAATAGGCTCCATTTTATGCAAATTTTGTTTTCTAATTTTTTCGTATTCTGCTTTATGAGGTGAGTCGGAATTTACCATTGCATCTTCTAAATCTTGATATTTGAAACCTAATTGCCCTTCATCAGTTCTACCATCATCCCAAAGGCCATCTGTTGGCGGGGCTTCGATTATATCTTTTAATATACCTAATTCTTTTCCTAATTCCCAAACCTCAGTTTTATTACAATCAGCTATTGGAGAAATATCTACTCCACCATCACCGTATTTTGTATAAAAACCAACTCCAAAATCTTCAACTTTATTACCAGTTCCTACAACAATTCCATTGTTAGCAGCTGCTACCTGATACAGAGTTGCCATTCTTAATCTTGCTCTTGAATTTGCAAAACCATGCTCATTATTAAATTTATTAAGAGTTGATGAAAAAGACTCAAATAACTTATCAAGACTTATTGTGTGAGCTTCTACATTTTTAAAATTTTTAATTAACCATTCTTGATGCTTTAAACTTAAATCATGTTGATTTGCCTTTTGTTTAATTGGCATACTTAAAACTATAGTTCTTATTCCAGTCATAGCACTTAAAGTGCTTGAAACAGATGAATCTATTCCACCAGATATACCAATAACTAATGATTGAGCTTTTTTGGGCATCTGATCAACATAATCCTTGATCCAATTTGAAATATATTTAATTTTTTCTGAAGGTATCATATTTTAAATTTAATAATCTTATGTTTGAAAGCAATAGACTAAGATGCCGCCTGAATAGCATTTTTGGAATAGGTGCTATTCTTTTTTATCTCATCTGAAATTAAAAATGCTAATTCCAAAGCTTGATTTGCATTTAATCTAGGATCACAATGAGTGTGATATCTTGAAGATAAATCTTTATCAGATATTTTTTGAGCTCCACCGGTACATTCTGTTACATTTTGACCAGTTAATTCAATATGCAATCCTCCAGCATAACTCCCTTCACTTTGATGGCAAGCAAATACATTTTTAACCTCACTTAATACACTATTAAATGGTCTAGTTTTAAATCCAGTTGTTGCTTGGATTGTGTTACCATGACATGGATCGCAAGACCAAATGACATTGAGACCCTCTTTTTTTATTGCTCTGATAAGTTTTGGCAAATGTTTACCAACATTTTGATGACCAAATCTTGAAATTAAAGTTATTTTACCTTTTTCATTAGTTGGATTAATTTTATTACATAAATTAATCAAATCGTCTGCCTTTAATGTAGGACCACATTTAATACCAATTGGATTTTCAATTCCTCTGCAGAATTCAACATGTCCACCATCAATCTGTCTAGTTCTATCTCCAATCCAAACAAAGTGAGCTGATGTATCATGATTTTCACCAGTCGTTGAATCTAATCTAGTCATAGACTCTTCGAAAGGTAACAATAAAGCTTCATGAGAAGTCCAAAAATTTACTGTTTTTAATCTTCTGTTAAAATCTGAGTTAATTCCACATGCGTCCATAAAAGCTAAAGCTTTAGCTATCTGGTCTTCTAATTCTTTAAATCTTTTAGCTTCAGGACTTTTTTTAATAAAACCTAAATTCCAAGTGTGTACATTTTTTAAATCTGCAAAACCACCATGGCAGAAAGCTCTTACTAAATTTAAAGTAGCAGCAGATTGAGAATAAGCTTTAAATAGTCTTTTTGGATCTGGAACTCTTGCTTTCTCATTAAATTCAATCCCATTTATATTATCACCCAAATAACTTGGCAATTCTTTACCGTTTTTTACTTCTACAGGAGAGCTCCTAGGTTTTGAAAACTGTCCAGCAATTCTTCCAAGTTTAACAACTGGCAATGATGCAGAGTATGTTAAAACTAAAGACATTTGTAACATCAGTTTAAATGTGTCTCGTATATTATCAGGATGAAATTCTGCAAAACTTTCTGCGCAGTCCCCACCTTGTAAAAGAAAAGCTTTACCATCTACAACTTCGGAAAGTTGTTGTTTAAGATGTCTGGTTTCTCCAGCAAAAACCAAGGGTGGAAAAGTTTTGATTTTATCTAAAACTTGATCTAATTCTTTTTTATCCGGATACTCTGGAATATGTTTTA
>CABXRR010000027.1 GCA_902514695.1 uncultured Pelagibacteraceae bacterium | reverse complement strand
GAGACAAGCTTAATCTTTCTAAAAAATATTTTAGCAATATAAAAGCTTTTATATATGGAAAAAATAAGAAACCTTTTTCAGAACAATTAAGAGGAAAAATTATGTATAAAAAATTTGACAATCTTAAAAAAGCATTGAAAGAAATTTTTGCAATTATAAAGAAAGAAAAGTTCATAAATAAAACAATTTTGTTTAGTCCATGTGCGGCATCATTTGATAGTTTTAAAAATTTTGAAGATAGAGGTTTATTTTTTAATAATTTAATTAGAAAGCATTTGAATGAATTATAAATTCATACATGATTTATATTATGGATGGTGGAAAAATATTGATAAATTTATATTTTCTCTGATAATTTTATTGTTTGTAACTGGACTTTTTTTTTCCCTAGTATCAACATCTTTATTAGTATCAGATAAATTAGATACAAATGATTACGCATTTTTTTTTAAACATTTATCTTTTGTTTTTTTAGGTATATTGATAATTTTTGTATTATCCTCAATTGATGATAAAAAACTATTTAAAATATCTCCAATAATTTTTTTACTCTCTTTATTTTTTTTATTTTTAGTTCCTTTTGTTGGTATTGAGGTTAATAGCGCTCAAAGATGGATCGATTTATATTTGCTACCACGATTTCAACCAATTGAACTTGTTAAACCCTTTTTGATAGTTTTAATTAGTTTAATTTTAAGTAGTGAGAAATATACAAACATTTATTTTAAGTATTTATTTTCTTTCTTAATAACCTTATTAATTGCTTTATTATTAGCTGCCCAACCAGATATTGGACAAACCTTATTAGTTTTTTTTAGCTGGTCAGTTTTAATTTTTATTTCAGGGATAAATGTAATTTTTTTGATAGTTTCATGTTTAATTTTGTCTGTAGCCCTTTATTTTTCAATTAGTTTTGTTCCAAAGTTTGCTTACATTAAAAATAGATTACTTTCTTTTTTTAATACTGAAACTGGAACTCACAATGCACAATCTGAAAAGGCAATAGACTCAATTACTAGTGGAGGATATTTTGGAAAAGGGATTGGGGAGGGAACCTTGAAGAACCGCGTGCCTGAAGCTCATACAGATTATATAATATCAGTTATTGCAGAAGAATTTGGTGTTATTGCAATAATTTTAATTTTACTGGTATTTTTAATATTTATTTATTCTGTTTTTAAAAAAGTTTATTTAGCAAATGAGGAAAGAACGAAATTAGTCTTAGTAGGATGTGTAAGCCTTATTTTGTTACAAGCAATGATACATATTGGAGTTAATATTAGATTATTTCCAACAACAGGAATGACACTTCCTTTTATAAGTTATGGGGGGTCTTCTATAATAAGTATCTCAATTTTGTCTGGAATAATTTTAAATTTAACAAAAAGAAAAATTTTATAAAATGAAAAAAAATATTTTAATAACCACTGGTGGCTCTGGAGGACATGTTATTCCTGCAACAATACTCTATGAACATTTGTCAGTGGAAACAAATGTTATTATATCCACGGATAAAAGAGGCTTAAAATATTTAGATAAAGATATCTATCAATTTGAAATTATTGTTATTGATACTCCAAAATTAAATAATTTTTTTTATTTACCTTTAAATTTAATTAAAATTTTATTACTTACTTTGAAATCATTTTTTTTATTAAAAGAAAAAAAAATTGAAAAAGTTTTTTCCACTGGTGGATATATGTCTTTACCTTTAATTTTAGCAGCAAGAATTTTGAAATTGAATATTTATTTAATTGAACCAAACCATGTTTTAGGACGTGCAAATCGATATTTTTTGAATTTTTGTAGAAAAATTTTTTGTTACGCAAAGAACATTAAAAATTTTCCCAATATTCATAAAAGTAAAATAATAGTTATTGATCCATTAGTAAAAAAAAATGTTTATGATTTTAATACAATTAACAAAGATAAAACGCATTTTACTCTACTGATTGTAGGAGGTAGTCAAGGTGCTAATATTTTTGATAAAAACCTAAAAAATGCAGTTATTGAAATATCAAAAAAATTTTCGATTAAGGTAATACAACAAACAAATGAAAAAAATATATCATTCCTGAGTGATTTTTATTCAAAAAATAATATAGAAAATAAAATTTTTAGCTTTGATAAAAATTTTTCTGATCATATGAGGAAAGCGGACCTTTGTATCACAAGAGCTGGAGCCTCAACTTTAGCTGAACTCTCAGTGTTGAATATTCCATTTTTAGCAGTTCCATTACCAACATCTAAAGATGATCATCAGTTTGAAAATGCCAATTTTTATAAAGAGATGAATTGTTGTTGGATAATTGAGCAAAATTATTTTAATGAGAGAATCTTAGATCTATTAAATGATATTTTGAATGATAAGACTGATTATTTAAAAAAAAAGGATAATTTAAAAAAATTAAATTATCAAAATACTTGGATAAATGTTAATCAAAAAATACTAGATAATATAAATGAAAATTGAATTAGCAAAAACTGAAATTATTCACTTTATTGGAATCGGTGGAATAGGAATGAGTGGACTCTCACTAATAATGAAGGGAAAAGGTTTTAAAGTTCAAGGTAGTGATTTATCTCATAATAAAAATATAGAGAGATTAAAAAAAGAAAAGATTAAAGTCTTTATAGGTCAAAAAAAACAAAATCTTAGAAATGCAACAATAGTTGTAATTTCATCAGCTATAAAACAAAATAATCTAGAAATTATTGAGGCAAAAAGAAAAAAACTTCCAATTATTTCTAGAGGTAAAATGTTAGCGCATATTGTTTCATTAATGAAAAATATTGTAGTTGCTGGATCGCATGGCAAAACAACAACAACTTCTTTAATAGCTTCAATTTTTCAAAAAACTAAACTAGATCCAACTATTATTAACGGAGGAGTAATTAATTCAATTAAAAATACAGCAAAACTTGGAAAGAGTGATTGGTCGATTTTAGAGGCAGATGAGTCTGATGGTAGTTTCATTCATATTCCACCAACATATTCAATAATTACAAATATCGACAGAGAACACATGGATTTTTATAAATCTCTAAATGATTTGAAAAAATATTTTATTGAATTTATTGACAAAGTTCCTTCATTTGGAAAATCATTTATTTGTTTAGATGATAAAATTAATAATGAAATCATTAAAAAATTAAAAAATCAAAATTTTTATACTTATGGGACAAATCTTAAATCAAATTTTTTGATTAAAAATATTAAACAAAATAAAGGATTTACTGAATATGATTTATCAGTCAATCTTCCAAATAAAAAAAAACTTTCTATTAAAAAAATAAAAATTCCATTAATTGGGATTCATAATGTAAGAAATTCAGTTGCAGCAACATCTGTTGCTCTTACTGTTGGTATATCGGTTACAGATATCAAAAAAGGTTTATTAAATTTTAAAGGTGTCCAAAGACGATTCAATAAAATATTTACCTATAATGATATAGATTTTTATGATGATTACGCTCATCATCCAACTGAAATTAATATGGTGATGGAAGGTGTAAATAAAGTTTATAGGAGTTATGAAAAAGTATGTGTGTTTCAACCTCATCGTATTTCAAGATTAAAAGATTTGAGAAAAGAATTTTCTTTTGCTTTTCAGAATGCTGATTTAGTAATCTTATGTCCAATATATTCTGCAGGAGAAAAAATTAAATTAGGATTTGATTATCTTGATTTTGCAAAAGAAATTATCAAAAATTCTAAAGTAAAATTGTTTTTAGTCGAAAATAATTTCCAATTAGCAAAATTTATAAAAAAAAATATGTACGGAAAAAAAATTGTAATTGGGATGGGTGCTGGAACTATTTCTAATTGGATGAGAAAGCTTCCTGAATTAATGAAATGAAATTAGATCAACTAAAAGTTTTATTAAGTGAATTTGGTGACAAAGTAAAATTTGAACATGACCTTAAGAAAAAAAATTGGTTTAATATTGGTGGAAAAACAAAAGTTTTTTATAAATCAAATAATCTAAAAGAACTAATAAATTTTTTAAAGAAATTAAATAATAAAGAAAAAATATTTATTCTTGGGGCTGGCTCAAATACTTTAATGACTGATGAGTTGTTTGATGGTGTGGTAATAAAATTGGGTAAAAATTTTAATAATATTTCTTTACTCGGTAATGATGTAATAATTGCAGGAAGTGGAGTTTTGGATAAATCACTCTCTGATTTCGCAATGAATAATAATTTAAGTGGTTTTGAGTTTTTATCATGTATACCTGGTACTATTGGTGGAGGAATAAAAATGAATGCTGGTTGTTTTGGTAAAGAATTCAAAGATGTTCTATTATCAGTTCAATCAATTGATAAAGTTGGGAATATAGTAACAATTCTATCAAAAGATATTAACTTTGAATATAGAAAGAATAATTTATCAGAAGATCTAATTTTTTTAAGTGCGTCTTTTAAAGGTAAAAAAGGTATAGCTTCAGAAATAAATGATAAAATTAGTGAGCTCAAGTCCATAAAAGAAAAAAATCAACCAACCAAAATAAAAACAAGTGGAAGTACTTTTAAAAACCCAATATCACAAACTCATAAAAAAGTTTGGGAGCTAATCAAAGATTCTGTACCTTTAGATACAAGTTTTGGAGATGCTTGTATTTCTGAAAAGCATTGTAATTTTTTTGTTAATAAAAACCAAGCATCATTTAAAGATATGAAAAATTTAATTGATTTTGTGGCTAAAAATGTTTTAGAAAAAACAGGAATTAGTTTAGAAAAAGAAATTAAAATTTTGGAATAATTTGAAAAAAAAAATACTAATCATTTCAGGAGGCATATCTAAAGAGCGAGTAATAAGTCTTGATACCGGAAGACAAGTAAAGAAAGAGTTAGTTAAAAATGGTTATAATGTTAAAATTACAGAACCAAATTATAAACTACTTGAGGTTATCAAATTATTTAAACCTAATATAATTTTTAATGGGTTGCACGGTCAGTTTGGTGAAGATGGTTATATCCAAACAATTTTAGAAAGCACAAAAATTCCATACACACATTCTGGTGTGATGTCCTCGGCGATAGCAATGGATAAGGAATTATCTAAGAGAGTCTTTATTGCAAACAACATACTTACTCCAAAATATATTTTATATTCATATAACAATTCCAATTTTAATCTAATTAAGATTATTGAAAAAAAACTAAAATTTCCTGTCGTAATAAAACCTTTAAATGAAGGTTCGAGTGTAAATGTTTTTATTTGTAATAAAAAAAATATTATTAAAAAATTGAAATTATTAAAAAATTATAAAAAAATAATTATAGAGGAATTCATTCCTGGAAGAGAAATCCAAGCTGCAATTATTGGATCAAAAAAACTTGGAGCTATTGAATTAATACCCAAAAGAAAATTTTACGATTATCGAGCAAAATATGATACCAAAGCAAAAACTAAACATATTATCCCTGTAGATTTAAAAAAAGATGAATACAAAAAATTGATGAATATTGCTTTCAAAGCCCACAAATTAATTGGATGTCGAGGGGTGACTCGTTCAGATTTTAAATTTTTTAAAGGGAAATTCTATTTGTTAGAATTAAATACTCAACCAGGTATGACAAGCCTTTCTTTGGTACCAGAAATAGCAGCTTATTATGGAATAAACTTTATAAAACTCATTGAATTAATTTTAAAAGATGCCTCAACAAAAAAGTAGAAAAATTTTAATATATATTTTTT
>CABXRR010000026.1 GCA_902514695.1 uncultured Pelagibacteraceae bacterium | reverse complement strand
TTATTTTCTATCATGTCAATCATTTCCTTTGTCATCAGTTTTATTTCTTCAGATGTGTTTTCAATTAAATCAACATTTTTTTCTATAAACTCGTTGGAATTAGACGAAAATGATAATTGATATTTACTTATATCTTTGAGATTTAAAAACTTATTTTTTATTTTGTCGTAATGCAACTTTATCGAAAAAATAAAATCTTTAGAAAAACCCAAAAAATCCCCAGCAGGCATAAAATTAGTGTATAATACGGGTTTCCTAAATGTAAAACCTGGAATTACATCATATCCTGTTGTTGATGAAAGACAAAAGCTACATCTATAAGCTAGAAAAATGTCTAAAAAATCAGACCTATGGTATTTTGAGTATTCAATAAACATCTTATTTTCAATATCTAAATGTTTTTCAACGTGCTCACCCATCCTAAACACATAATAACCACGCTCTGTAGCATAATTAATTGCTTCTATAAAGTTTTCAATATTACTGTCTCTATAATTTTGATATTCCCAATTTCTATTAGGATATTTTTTGTCTAAGTAAGCCTTATCTCTAACTATTAAACATATAATTTTGTCTTTAGATGAAATACCGAGCCTTTGTAAAAATTCAGTTCCTTTATCTATAAATTTTTGATCTACCTTAACCTGAACATCAGTTTGATAAATGGAAAATAATCTATCTTTAAAAGGCAAATCAATTAAGAATTGATTAAAAAAACTATAATACTTTGACAAAAATCTGGCCAATCTAAAAATTGGAAATATTATTATATTACTCATAATACATATTTTTGTTTTCAATAAATCGTTATATGTATAATTTGCAATTATATCGCCATTAACAAACACATCAAAAAAATCTCTATGTGGAAGATTGACTTTTCTAGCTTTATTAGCGAGGTAAATTTCCATCATAATCGCAACCTCACCCATTCTATCAGAGGGCAAAAATCCAATTCTAATTAATCTTATTGGATAAATTATAATTAAAATAAGTAGAGAAATTGGGGAAATAACATAAAAAAACGTTCTAAAAAATTTTCTTACATAAATTTTAGGTTTTGAAAATGACATATTATTCTCTTATTTTCAATTTTGAGATATAATTACATATAAAGCTAAATCTATGGGAAGTCGATATTTATATATTTATTTGTAAGGAGATAATAACTAATATAAGGATCTATCATAATTTTTAAAATGAAAACTGTACCTGATCTATCAAATTTACTTAAAATTAGAAAAAAACTTAGAAACAAAAAAATTGTTCATTGTCATGGTGTGTTTGATTTGTTGCATTTAGGTCATATAAAATATTTTGAAAAAGCCAAAAACCTAGGAGATTTTCTAATAGTATCATTAACAGATGATAAATTTATTGACAAATCACCTAATAGACCAATTTTTACAAGTAAACAAAGAGCAGAAGCAGTTTCTGCACTCGAATGTGTCGATTGTGTATTTATAAATAGAGACAAAACTGCAATAAATTTAATTAATTCATTAAAACCAGATTTTTATTGCAAAGGCGCAGATTATAAAAATTTTAAAAATGATTTAACAAATCAAATAAGTAACGAACGAAAAGCAGTTTTGTTGAATAAGGGTAAATTCAAAATTATAAGCCAAGAAATGTTTAGCTCATCAAAAATACTAAATTCACAATTTAATGATTTTTCAGAAAATATAAAAAAGAATATAGATCAAATTAAAAAGAAATTTGTCAATATAAGTGGATTAATTCACGAGTTGGAAAAAATTAAAAATAAAAAAGTTTTAATTGTTGGTGAGGCTATTATAGATGAGTACACATATTGTGAAGCGATTGGAAAATCTGGAAAAGAACCAGTATTAAATTTTCGTGAATTATTGTCAGAAAAATACCTTGGGGGTGCTTTGGCGATTGCAAATCATCTAAGTTCTTTCTGTAAAGAAATTCATATCATAAGTTTTTTGGGGAAAGATCTTAAATATTTAGAAAAAAAAAATTAAAAAAAAATGTAAAATTTACTTTTTTTAAAAAAGAAAATAGCCCAACAATTTTAAAAAGAAGATTAATTGAAAAAGTAGATAAGGTAAAATTATTAGGTATCTATGATATTAATGAAAAAAATATAAGTGATCATGAGGCAAATTTATTTATAAATAAAATAAAAAAAAATATTAATAATTACGATGCAACAATAGTAGCAGATTTTAATCATGGAATTTTAAATGAAAAAGTGTGTAAATTTATACAAAATAAAAAACGAGGCAAATTCAATTTAATGTCTCAAGTTAACTCTAGCAGTTTGGGTAATTTTTCTATGAAAAAATTTAAACATGCAAATTTAGTTGTTATTAATGAAAGAGAACTGCAGCATCAAATGCATGATAAGACATCAAGTATTGATTTATTGATTATGAAATTCAAAAAAAATTTTAAATGTAAAAAAATAATAGTTACCTCTGGAAATAAAGGATTTAAATTTAGTGAAATAAACTCAAAAAAAATTCTTCAATATGATGCTTTTTCAGATAAATATATTGATAAAATCGGTGCTGGAGACGTAGTATTTTGTGTTGCATCACTCTTATTAGAATCAAAAATTGATAAAAACTTATCATTGTTTATTGCATCTTTGGCAGGCTATAAAGCTGTAAATATTATTGCCAATAAAGAATTCATTGAATTTAATGATATTAAAAAATATTTACTTAATATATTAAAATAAAAATGAAAAATTTTTTTAATAATTATCTCAAAATCCTTAAATCAAATTTTGATAAATTAGATTTACTCAAAATAAGTAAACTTCAAAAACTTATTATTGAGACTTCAAAAAAAAATAAAAAAATAATAATTTGTGGTAATGGCGGAAGTGCAGCTACTGCATCACATCTCGCAGTAGATTTAACAAAAAATGCAAAAATAAGATCAATAAACTTTAATGAATATGATTTAATTACTTGTTTTTCCAATGATTTTGGATATGAAAAATGGATACAAAAGTCATTGGAATATTATGCCGATAAAAATGATCTATTAATTTTGATAAGTTGCAGTGGAAATTCAAAAAATTTAGTTAATGCCAATAAAAAAGCCATTTCAATGGGTCTAAAAACTGCAACTCTTACAGGATGCAATAAATCTAATAAATTAAATAATTTTAAAAATGAAGTTAATATTTGGATTAACTCAAAATCTTATAATCAAATAGAAATAATACATCACATTATATTGCTGATGATAGTTGATAATATAATTTTTAACAAATAGTTTACTAATCACTAATAAAAAAATTTACTAGACTAGTTAATACTAATCATCAACACCATCTTTGTTAACTGTTCGTCTTAGTTTCCATTTTTTTTTCACTTTTTTCCAAATGTGGGGTGATCTAAATTTATCTATTGCTTTAAAAAAATCAGATTTTTTAATCTCTAAATACTTCATGATCTCATTAAAATATCTGTCTGGAAATTCTCCATCATATTTTTTTATCAATTTTTTACCCTCTTCAATGGATAGATGACCGTTTCTTAATTCTTGGGAAACATCATAAGTTGCTCTTCCTATTCCAAATTTGATAAATGTTGTATAATAATGTAAATCATCTATTTTATCATCAATACTATTATATTTGCTGTATGTTCCTTGAGTTCTAAACGGTCTTGGTCTAAAGCCACAGTTTTCAACAGCATAATAAAAGGTTTCCTGTGGAATCCATTTTATGTAATACCCTAAATAATGCACTTCAATATTATCTTCTAATTCATTTTCCGAGGGGGGCAAAAATATCTTTAAATCATTAATCTTGAGATTGTGCTCATTTATTAATTCTTTGATTTTTATTCCTCCTAAATATAATTTATCGAAATTTTTATACGTGAAGTAAGATTTGTCTCTAATTGATCTTTTATTATCAGCAATTGGATTTCCATGTTCTGCTTCATTCTCACCGAAAAATACTAAGGGTATCTTGTATTTTGCTGCCATTTTAGTTGCAAATATTTTTTGACCCAACATAAATGTTTGAAAGGGATGCATTAAATTCATAATTGCTAACTTTGTAAGATATTTCATTGTATACTCATCTCTTTTTGATGAAATATTCTGTAAATTATCTGTTAAAAGCCAATTCTTAAAATTTTGATATCCGTAATCAGTATACAGGATTGGTGACCAAGTAACCGTCAAAGGATTCATTCCATATTTATTTTTCAATATATGAGAGGCAAAACAGCTATCTTTACCTCCACTGCCCGGAACTATACAGTCAAACTCTCCATGTTTTCCCCTATGTTTTTCTAGGAGTTGCAAAAGTTTTTTTTCTCTTTCATTATAATCTATCTTTAATTTTATCCTAGAATATTTCCATGAGTCAGAAATTCCATTTTTGTCAATTGCAAGTGTGTTTTTTTTTGTTTTTTTATTATGATTGAACTCTATGGAAGAATTGGGTCTTTGATTGGATATCAAGCTTTTTTTACAGAAAATAATTTTATTTGGTAAACCAAAATATGTTTTTAATTTCATACTAATCTATTGATTGATCTAAGTAAGTTAAGACCATTTACTCCACTTTTTTCAGGATGAAATTGAAGACCAATAATGTTTTTTTTTTTGATCATTGAACAAAATTTAAATCCATTATGACGTGTATATGATACTACTTTTTTTCCTTCGTACGGTTGACAATAATATGAGTGAACAAAATAAAAATATTTACCTTTAAATTTATTAAAAAATTTATTTTTTTTTTCAATTAAAATTCTATTCCAGTTCATATGAGGGACTGTTTTACATTTTTTCCTATTAAAATCCAAAACTTTACCCTTAATTAAACCAATACCTTTCGTACGGCCAAATTCATTACTCTCATCAAAAAAAAGTTGCATACCAAGACATATCCCAACCAATATATTATTAGATTTTTTCTTCAAAAAAATATTTATTTCATTAATAATATTCATTTCTAACAATTTTTTTTTAGCAACCTTAAATGAGCCTACTCCTGGTAAAACAACTATATTATACTTCATCAAATTTTCTTTTTTTGATATTATTTTAACATTACAGCCTATTAATAAATAAGCATTGTAAATACTGTGAATGTTGTTAATACCTAAATCTATGATTCCGACTTTTATTTTAGAGTCTAACATTTATATCTTTGCTTTTTAAAAATAATTTTAACTTTCTTAAATTATTTAATGGTTTTTTTTTTTTAGAATTTTCTAAAAAATGAAAATTTCCTATTGCTTTTTTATTAAAAGGAAAGTTTGTAAAAATATCATAATGAAATAAGGATGAAAGAGAGACCCCACTTACATTTGTTTTCTTTATAACATTAAGAACATGCTGAAAGTTGCCTGCGCCACCATGGGCAATAACTGGAACCTTCACGTTATTTGAAACTTTTTTTGTTATGTTTATATCAAATCCATTTTTTAAACCCTCGTTATTAACAGATGTTAAAAAAATTTCCCCTATTCCATTGTCTTCCAATTTTTTTGCCCAAATTACCGGATCTATTTTAATAAGATCACGTCCGTTGGATTTTGATATATAATATTTATTTTTAATTTTTACACACTCTATATTTGAAACTATTGTTGATCTCCCAAAAACTTTTGAGGCATTTTTTATAATTTTTAAATTATCAATTGCAGCACTATTAATAGATATCTTGTCAGCACCATTTTTTAACATTTGTTCTATATTATCTAAAGTTTTGATTCCACCACCCACAGTCAATGGAATAAAAATTTTTTTAGACGTTTTTTTTACAAATTTTGTTAAGTTGTTTGTTCCATATAATGTTGCAACATTATCTACGTATACTATTTCATCCGCTCCTTGATTGTAATAATTTTGTGCAAACAAAATAGGATCTCCCAATACTCTTAAACCTTCAAGGTTAACACCCTTGATTAAATTACCATTTTTTATGTCTAGTTTAGGAATAATTCTAATAATTTTTTTCATATTAAGTGAATATCTTTTGG
>CABXRR010000025.1 GCA_902514695.1 uncultured Pelagibacteraceae bacterium | reverse complement strand
CAATTAAAATATCAGACGAATTTTCAGAAAGACTGTAAGCTTTACTCCCAAGCGATAATTCTGAAATAGAGTATTTATATTTATTTTTAAGTGACAAATTAACTAAATTGTTTCTAATGACTTTGTAATCTAATAACTTATTATTCTTAAGCCTATACTTGAAAAAAAATCTCGTAATCATATATCCTGGGGGTGATATCAAAGTTCTAAGTGAAACAGTATTTTGACTTTCAATTTTTGGAAATAAACGTCTCATAGAAGTTGTCACTTGAGAAAATGTTGGCCTTAAATTATCTCTTGGATCTTGATCACGAGGATTTATACCCTTTGTTCCTAAACGACCAGTGGGTGTGTCAGGGTGAATAATATCCACTTCTGTATTCAATAATTGAAAATTTGAGCACAATTTATTTGCTAAATCAAGCAAACATCTCAAAGAGGACATCCAACCGTTAGATTGGCAAGAACCAAATACAAAAGTTTTTTTATCAGAAAATGTTTTTTTTTGTTCGATAAATTTATCATTTAAATCTAATAATGATGGATATAAGGCTGGTAAATTTTTATTTTCGGCTACACCAAAAACATATTTGCTAAATCTTAGAAAACTATTCATTAATTTTATATCATTTATTTGAGACTTGGAGGTGGCTACGATAGTAGCATCAAATTTTTTTTTAAAACTTAACTTGGTTAAATTATTACTGTCAGCCCAAATAATCTTAATTTTTCTCTTATTAATAATCAATAAACTTTTTCTTTTGTCTATCTTAATTGAGTTAATTAAAGATGGATTTAAAATTATTAATCTTGCCTTAAGAGAATTTAATGACTCTTCAACGGTTGAATTGATTAACCTTGTAATTACAGTGCTAATAAAAATTTTATCTTTTTTTGGATCGTTCAGGTAAATTAGCATTGATCCTATTTCTGATCCAAATCCTATTAACAATAAATTTTTCATACTTTTAAAAACTTTATAATTGGAAAAACTTTAGATTTTAACTCTTTAGTATCTATCTTTTTATTTCTATTTTTATTTGTATTTTTGATTACATTTAAAAGATCAAAAAAAATATTATTTCCACCAACAATACTTGCACCGACTGATCCACTTATCCTTGAACTAGCATCAAGTATTTTAGGTTTTTTTTTATTGTCTAATGTAATGTCAAAATCACAGGCTTTATGTATTTTTAAAATTTTAACAATTTTTTTTACATAATTATAAATTATTTTGCTTTTCACTAACTGACAACCTTCGTTAGTTGGTGAAAAAGGATTATTATAAATTCTTTTTCTTATAGAACAATTAATCAAATTCCCTTTATCACACACACAATCAACATCAAATGTATCCCCACTATAAAATGGC
The DNA here is from genome assembly GCA_902514695.1 of uncultured Pelagibacteraceae bacterium. Classification (GTDB taxonomy): domain Bacteria; phylum Pseudomonadota; class Alphaproteobacteria; order Pelagibacterales; family Pelagibacteraceae; genus Pelagibacter. The sequence goes on along the minus strand of CABXRR010000025.1, from coordinate 5,151 downwards.
ATTAACAAAAAATTGTCTAAAGAACCAAGTCTTAGTTTTATTTGATCTTTTATAACATTCCAATTTCCTTCAAGACAAAGTCTATCATTTAATAATTCCTTGCAAATTTCTGTTTCATTATTAATAACAAAAATTCCTCGTGATCCACTACCAAATCTTTGTTTTAAAATAATTTTTTTTTTGGGGTATCCTAAATTAAATAACTCAAATTCAACTTCATCTAAACTAGATACTTTTTTAAATTCACCAGTTTCAAGGCCGTTTTCATTTAAAAATTTTATCATTTTAAACTTATCCGTCATTAAAGAAACAGTTTCATAATCACCTACTGAAGTGTAAATTTTTTTTTTTGAAAATAATTTATGATGAGAGGATATAGCCAAACATTCATTTTCTGAATTTGCCATGATTATTTTTATGTTATATTTTTTTGATAAGGATAAAATTCTATTAATATACTTTTTTTTTATAATATCAGCTCTTGGAACTTTCTCAAAAAAATCAAAGTAAAAAGGTTTTTTAATATCAGGATTACTATCAACACCAATTACCTTTATGTTCTTATTAATCAATTTTAATCCAGTGACAATATCATATGTGAATTTGCCACCTGCAGATGTAAATAAAATATTTGTCATAAATTGTTAAAATGAACTTTATTAAGTTTATAAAAACTTATTATTTTTTTCCAATTAAAAACAACTTCTGGATAAAAAAATTTATATATTTTTTTTATTAAAGTATAATCTTGGATGGTATCAAGTGTAATCCTTAAATGAGAAATATCTTTAATTGGACATTTTATGTGTTTTGTTTTGAACTTCTTTAAATTATCTCTAAAATATCTCGTTACACCATCTTTTTGAACCAACTTTTTTGCATTTCTATTTGCTCTTTTCAATGCTTTAAATGTAAATACCTCAACATCTAAACCGTCAGGATAAGTATGGGGTGCTCCATTGTAAATATAGTCTAAATTATTTTTTTTTAGAATACTAATATATTCGTCAATTATATCACTATCAACTAATGGACAATCTGCAGTAATCCTAACAATGATGTCCGACTTAAACTTTTTTGCGGCTAAATAGTACCTATTTAAAACATTTTTTTCGGAACCTAGAAAAACTCCACAATTAATTTTTTGTAAAATAAATTTTTTCAATTTAAGATTTTGTCTGTTATTTGGTATTGCAAAAAAAATTCCATTAACAAACTTACTTTTTTTCACTCTTTTAAAAATCAATTCTAATGAATTGTACTTTCCAATTGGTTTTAAAACTTTCTCAGGTAATCTTTTTGAACCTAATCTTGCTTGAATTATAACGTGAATTTTCAATTGTTATTCTAATATATGTTTTAAATTTAAGACTGTATTTTTTTTTATGTTTACAGACGATTTTTTTTTTAAAAATTTCTTGAAATATTTTGCACTCAATCCTTGAGTTAATTTTCTAGATCTTAACAATCCTATATTATCTTCATTAAATTTTTGTTTAATAAAAATTGATTTTGTTGATACTATCTTCCTATGATTAAATTTTCTTAAAGGTATTTCAGCTTTATCAGGATAAATAGTGGAGCTTCCTGACATGAGTTCAATTCTTCTAATATCTGAAATAAGATTAGAAAATTGTTTTGGCTTTGCAGATATCTTATCATCTGGTGCTTTTGTATTTTTTTCTAAATTAAAATGCTTTTCTATCACTTTAGCACCCATAGACACTGCAGATAAACATGCAAGATTATCTTTTGTATGATCAGAATATCCAACCATGCAATTAAATTTTTTCTCTAATGTTTTAATTGAATGTAGATTTAAACTTTTATCTTTTGCAGGATATACAGATGTACATTTTAGAAGGATAAATGGAATTTTTTTTGTTTTAAAAATCTTAATTGTATCCTTAATCTCATCCTCAAATGCCATCCCACAAGATAAAATAAAGGGTTTTTTGATCTCAGAAGAAATTTGCTCTATAAAATAAACATTATTTAATAAACTAGATGAAATTTTTACAGCAGGAAACTTTAACTTTTTAATAATTTGAATTACTGATTTTCCACTAGGCGTTGCAAATATTGTAATCTTTCTTTTTCTACAATAATTATTAATTTTATTTAAATCATCCAAACTCAGACAATACTTCTTAAAAATTTTATATGATGGTGTATCTTTAGAATAACTCTCTTCAAAATCAGCTATTTGTAATTTAACAGCATCTGCACCACTATTAATTGCGCTATCAATAAGTTTTATACACAAATCCTTATTTCCAAGGTGATTAATACCTATTTCAGCTATAACGTAAGTGCTTGATTTTTTATTAATTATTTTATTATTAATTTTAAAAATTTTATTTTGTTTCATTTTGCATTAAAAATTTTCTAATTCTTTTTGTTCCATTATAATCAATAATATTTTTTCTCGGCATATTATTTTTTTTAAAAAAAAATTTTAAAATAGTACTTTTGTTAATGTCTTTAACATTCATTACATCTAAAAAATTTTTTTTTTTTAAATAGATAGAATTATATGATTGATTAATTGATTGGTTAATTACAAGTATTTTTAGACCAGCTGCAATTGCTTCTAAAAGGACAGTCCCCCCTGAAATGATAGCAGTATCAGATCTATTAAGTAGATAATTCAAATTATCCAAATTTTGGTAAAGTTTAACATTTTTAATACCTTTGATAGTTTTTTTTATTTTTTTTTGTTGTTTGTTGAACACACCTACAACTAAATGAATATTGAATCTTCGAAATTCACTATCATTAATTATTTTTAATATTTGGGTTGTAATATTTTTACCATCAGTTCCACCAAAAAAAATAAATAAATTTTTTGTTTGGGAATATTTTTTTTTTATTTTAAATTTTTTTGAATTATTTAATATAATATATTTTGGTCCAGCAAGTAATTTACAATTCGTGTTTTCTAATAGTTTTTTTGGATACTTTCTAAAACTATAATTTAGTAAATAATTTGAGTAATGTTTTCGAAACAAATCGTCTATAACCAAAATTTTTTTAACATACTTACTAATTTTTTTCTCCCACCAATATTTAATATTATAATTATCAATAACAAGTAAGTCTACTCTTATATCAGATAGTATTTTTTTAGTATTTTCAAAATCATCTTTCAAACTTTTGCAGTTGGTTATTTTTTTTAAAAAAAAACCAGAATTAGTAATTCTTTTTTTAAATAAAAAATTCGCTTTTTTACAAATAAAAAAAATTTGATTATTTTTATTACTAAGAGATTTAGCTAAATTTAAACATCTATAAATATGTCCAGTACCAACTTCTGTCGAAGCTTCAACCTTAAATGCAATATTCATTTTTTTCTTCCTAAAACAAAACCTTCAGCAAATTTATATCCAGAGGATACGCCACGGTATTTAGCTAATGCTTTAACTCCTTTTATAGATCTAGAATGTGGATATTTTCTCATTTCATCTTTATAAATATTCAATAACTTAATTTTAAAATTTATTTGTTTTGAAATATCCTCAAACCAATTTGGATTGAACAAATTTTTAGAGTCATTAATTTGCCATTCTGTGCTAGATAAAACCTCAAAAAAAAGAATTAAATTTACGCTATGATTTTCCAAGGGTCTACATGCGGTAATTACAGAATTTGAGACAACTTTGTGATCTAAATTTAGATCGTTATAATGATGAGTAAAAATTGTGTCTGGTTTAATCTTTTTAATCCATTTTTCAATAAATTTTGTTATTTTTAAATTTGGTAAATTGTCAAGTTTATTATCTGGAAAATCACCAAATATTACTTTATCAGCACCTAACAAATTACCAACTTTTAATGCGCACTTTTTTCTATTTTCAATTTTTTTTTTTAAATTTTTTATTTTTCTAGAGGACTCTCCATCAGATAAAAAAACTAAATTAATCTTACTTTTTTTTGAATATTTATAAAGGGTTCCTCCGCATCCTAATATTTCATCATCTGGATGAGCTGCAACGACCATTATATTTTTCATAATTTTTTCTTTTTTAAATTTTCATATTCTTTAATTTTTTTAAATACAAGATCTAAAAAAAAAGCATATTTTTTAATGATTTTCTCTGTATGTGATAATGATACATACACTCTATTTGATGCTAAAATACCATGCTTCAGCATTTCTTTGGTCAGTAACTTTTTATAAAACTCATGATTTTTTGATTTAAATTTGAAAGAAATTAAGGATGGAATACCAAAAATTGTAATCGGTAATTCATACTTTTTAGATAAGTTAAGCCAAATTTTTGATATCATAATTCCTTTTTGATTAATCTTGTTATATGGCCTGATTTTTTTTAACTCTTTAATAGTCGCTAGGGCAGCAGTAGGTCCAGTTCTTTCTGACCAAAAAGTGCTACTAATAAAAGTTGAACTTGCACAATTCATTATTTTTTTTTTTCCAACTATTGCATTAATAGCAAAACCATTTCCAAGTGTTTTTCCATAAATAACTATATCTGGTTTAATGTTAAATTTTTTATGTATTCCACCAATATTATTTCTAAACCCTGTTGTGCACTCATCAAATATTAAGACTATTTTTTTTTTTTTACAGATATGTTTTATTTTTTGTAAAAAATTATTTTTTGGATATTCATCTCTAATTACTTCCATTTTAATAGTACCAATATTTTTTGTATTTATAATTTTCTTTAAAGCATTAAAGTCATTATATTTAAAACTAAAAACTGTATTTTTTAACTTTTTTGGAACTCCATTTGGTTCTAGATTATTTAAAAGATGATTATTGAGATTTTTATTATTTGATATATTTGCGGACAAATACCAATCATGCCAACCATGATAACCACATATTGCAATATTATCTTTTTTTGAGTAAATCCGAGCTAATCTAATTGCTATTGCGTTAGCCTCTCCTCCAGTTCTTGCCAGTTTAACACCACCTGCCCACTTATGCAGCTTTAAAAGTTCTTTTGATAATTCAACTTCTTCGGGACAATTAAAAGAACTTAAATTACTTTTTTTTATATTTTTAATTACCGCACTATCTATTTTATTATTAGAATAACCTAAAATATTTGTTCCTACTCCCATTTGGAACATATCAATATATTTTTTATTATTTAAATCCCAAATATAACATCCTTTTGCTTT
>CABXRR010000024.1 GCA_902514695.1 uncultured Pelagibacteraceae bacterium | reverse complement strand
TTATTCTTCTGCTCCAATGTTAGCGACACTATCTAAATTGTCATTGATCGACCCGTCATTACCAACAGGTATTATCGGTAAATCAATTGCAGAAGTTCAAGCGATAGATTGGTATCAAAACTGGAACCAAGCAAACTTAATGTTTGTTAGCGACTTTAACGGAAATGGAACTCTCGAATTAAATGAGTTTTTCATGGGTGGTAAAGCCGTTGTGTTAGCAACACCAGAGATAGCTGGATTACCATATGTAATCTCAGGTCTGGTTGCTGCTGGAGGTATGGCTGCTGCCATGTCAACAGCCGATGGTTTGATTTTAGCAATTGCAAATGCTTTATCACATGACTTGTACTACAAGATCATTGATCCAAAAGCAGAAACTGCAAAACGACTAGTTGTTGCAAGGGTATTACTTGTAGTAATTGGTTTTGCTGGAGCAACTATTGCAGCAATGGAGATCCAAGGTATCTTAGGTTCAGTAATCTGGGCTTTTGACTTTGCGATGTCTGGATTGTTCTTCCCACTTGTATTAGGTGTATGGTGGAAGAGAGCTAACAGAGAAGGTGCTATAGCTGGTATGGCTTTAGGTCTAATTTCAGGTGCTTGGTACCTAGTTTGGGTACGAACAGGTGGAAGTGGATTCTTAGGTATTACTCAGTTAACGTTTGGTATCTTCGGTTCAGCAGTTAGTTTAGTATCTATGGTTGTTGTAAGTTTAATTACTTCAGCACCAAATGCTGCTACGCAAAAAATGGTTGATGAGGTTCGAGTACCGTCTGGTAGAACGATCCTTGGCAAACAATAAAAAAATATTTATAAGGGGCGATTAATTTCGCCCCTTTTAATTTAATCTTTTTTCCAATATAAATCTAAAATGTCAGCTAACTTCCATCCATTAGTTTATATAATCGACTATATTTTAGGTGTTATTATGTGGACTTTGATAGGAAGAGTGGCAATGAATATTTTTCAAAAAGAGGACTCTCAGTTTTTTTTTATGAAAGTATTTGTAAAATTTACTAATCCATTACTAAAAATTTTTAAACCTTTAACTCCCTCATTTATTATTCAGCCACTAGTTCCACTTTATGTTGCTTGGTTTTTCTTCATGTTAAGATTTTACTTGATGCCATGGGTTTTGGGTTATTCTGTAATGGGTATGCTATCTTTTCCATTAGAAAGTGAGATTTCGAGACAAATTTACCAATTTTTTAATTCAATTAAATTTTAAAAATTGATACTAGTTGAAGTAGTTATCAATGAAAAAAATACAAATTTCGCCATCAATTTTATCAGCTGATTTTAGTCAATTAGGTAATGAAATTAAAAGATTAGAAGAAGGTGGAGCTGATATGATTCACGTAGATGTCATGGATGGTCATTTTGTTCCTAATTTAACAATTGGTCCACCTGTAATTGAAGCATTAAAAAAACATTCCTCAATGATATTCGATGTCCATTTAATGATTTCACCAGTTCATAAATATATTGAGGCATATTCAAATGCAGGAGCAGATATAATTACAATCCACCCTGAAGCAACAGAAGATTTAAAATCATCAATTTCAAAAATAAAAGAATTAAAAAAAAAGGCTGGGGTATCTCTTAATCCTAAAACTAAAATTGATACAATTTTAAATTTTCTAAATGAAATAGACTTAGTTCTTATCATGAGTGTAAATCCTGGGTTTGGTGGACAAAAGTTTATGCCCGAGGTTTTAACAAAAATAAAAGAATTAAAAAAAATACAAATAGAAAAAAATTTAAATTTTGATATTGAAATTGATGGAGGTATAAATTTTGACAATTCCAAAATTGCAATAGATGCTGGTGCTAATATTCTTGTTTCTGGCACCACAATTTTTAAAAGTAATAATGGAGATATAAAAAAAAATATTGAATTATTAAAATCAAAATAATTTCATGATTTATATAAATCGTTTTTTTTTTACTATTTTTAAACAAATACGTAAATTATATCTTTACTCAAATTTTTACGACAAGAAAATTTCAAAAATAAATAATAAAGATTTTGTTTATAAGCCCAGCCCATACTTATTATCATCATTAATTAAATATCAAAAAAAAAAGTTTAAAATTGATGATTTCTCTTTAGACGAAATGTGGAACAATAATAAATTGAATAATAAAGATTACAAAAGCTTAAATAGTTTTTATTGGTTTTTTAGTTTGGACCTAAAATCTTCAAAAAAAACTACACAATCAGTTGTTACAAATTGGATAAAAAATAATTATAGATTTAATAATAGTTGGGATTTTGACTTAACTGCTAAGCGAATTATTTCTTGGCTGTCTTGCCACAATCTTACATTTGACGAAAGTAATCTTGATTATAGAAATAATTTTAATAAAATAATTTTAAAGCAAGCAAATCATTTAATTAGTGAAATTAATAGATCAAAACTGATAGATGATAAGTTAATTGGATGTGCCTCAATTATTCTGGTTGGACTTTGTTATGATAATGAAAAAGATTATTTAAACTTTGGTTCAACTCTGCTTAAAAAAATATCAAAAATAGTTTTAGATAATTATGGTTTTCCAAAATCAAGGAGCATTAAACAACTAGTTTTTTATCTAAAGTATTTTATTTTAATAAGAGAATGGTTTAAGGAGTCTCAGGTAAACATACCCGAACACATAGATGAAACTATATTCCATCTTGGTCAAGGTTATGCTTTTTTTTGGAACTCTAGTTCAAATTTTTTATTCAATGGAAACAATATTTCTGACAATAGTAGCTTTGATAATTATTTAAAAAGATTAGGTTATAAATTCAAGAATGATAATCAAGAGTTTGGGGGATACATAGTTTTAAAAAATAAAAAAGTTTGTATAATTATGGATGCAGGATCAACTCCAACTCAAAAATATACTGTAGATTATCAATCTGGTGCTTTATCTTTTGAAATTATATCTAATGGAAAAAAACTAATTAGTAATTGTGGCTATTATAATAAAAAAGAAAATAGATTAAATCAATTATCAAAAGCTTCAGCAACTCAAAATACTTTAGTTATTGATGATAATTCTTCATGTAAATTTTCAAAAGTTCGAAATACTTTTTTAGTTAAAAATGGTTTAAAAGTAATAAAAAAAATTTTGTTATTGAAAAAAATTTTTGGAAAATCAATGCTTCACATGATGGATATCTTAAAAAATATAATTCAATTCATGAAAGAGAAATAGAATTTTATCCAGAACAAATGGTTTTTAAAGGATTGGATAAAATAATAAAAAAAAAAACTAATAATAATTATAAATTTGATATTCGCTTTCATGTAGAACCAAATATCAAATTGATGAAAACCCAAGATAATAAAACCATTTTAATTGAGTTGGATGATGAAGGATGGAAATTTACATGTGATAATTATGATATTAACATTGATAATGGTTTATATTTCGGTAATAAAAATTTATATTCTGAAAATCAAAACATTTTTATTAGCGGGATTTCAAATAACCAGATAGAAAATATTAAGTGGGAAATAAGAAAGATATAATGAAAAAAATAAAATCAGCATTAATATCTGTATCAGATAAATCAAATTTAAAACCACTGTTACAAACTTTAGAAAATAATAATATAAAAATAATTAGTTCTGGCGGGACGTTTAAGGAAATACAAAAGTTAAAATACAAATGTGTAGATATTTCAAGTTTTACTGGTTTTAGTGAAATACTTGAAGGGAGAGTTAAAACTTTACATCCAAAAATTCATGCAGGAATACTTAATAAAAGAAAAAATAAATCTCATAAAAAAGATTTAAAAACAAATAATTTTGAAGATATAGATCTTGTGATTGTTAATTTTTACCCTTTTGAGCAAACTCTAAAAAAAACTAAAGATCATAATGATATTATTGAAAATATAGATATTGGTGGACCTGCCATGGTAAGAGCTGCAGCAAAAAATTATAATGATGTTACAGTTATAACATCTATAGATCAATATTCTGAACTAATTGATCAATTAAAATATAACAAAGGTTCTACTCTTTTAAAATTTAGAAAAAAAATGTCACAACTTGCTTTTGCTGAAACAGCCTATTATGACTCAGTAATTTCAAACTATTTTAATGAAATTTCAAAAATTAATTTTCCCAAAAAAAAAATAATTTATGGAAATTTAGTTGAAAAATTAAAATATGGAGAAAATCCACATCAAGAAAGCGCTGTCTATTCAAGATTTTCAAACACTAATATTAATCAAGTGCATGGAAAACAACTAAGTTTTAATAATTATAATGACATTTTCTCTGCCCTAACTATTTCTAAATCTTTTCCAAAAAATAGGGGGGTAGCTATTGTAAAGCACGCTAACCCTTGTGGTGTGTCTATATTAAAGAATAATATGGATAGTTATAAACATGCCTTATCATGTGATCCAGTAAGTGCTTTTGGCGGTATTGTTTCGTGCAATTTTAAAATTACTAAAAACTTAGCGTTAGAATTAAACAAAATATTTCTTGAAGTAATAGTTGCAAATGGCTTTGACAAAAATTCACTTCAGATACTTAAGTCAAAAAAAAATTTAAGATTAATAGATGCTTCAAATTTTTCATTTAATGAAATTATTAAATTTAACTCTATCAATAATTCATTTTTGTTACAATCTGAAGATAGTCAAATATTTTCGAAAAAAAATTTTCAAGTTGTTTCAAAAAAAAAACCAAACAAATCACAGTTTGATAATTTGATGTTTGCATTTAATGTCTGTCGTTATGTAAAATCAAATGCAATCGTATTAGCAAGCAGAGAATCAACAATAGGTATAGGATCTGGGCAACCAAGTAGACTAGATAGTTGTAAAATTGCTATCAATAAAATGAATAAGTTCACAAAAATAAAAAGTGAGATAGTTGCAGCTTCGGATGCTTTTTTTCCATTTGTAGATGGTATTGAAAAACTGGTTCAAGCAGGAGTTGGCGCTGTTATACAACCTAGTGGTTCAATTAGAGACAAAGATATAATAAAGTTTGCCAATGAAACAGGAACAATACTAATTTTTTCCAAAACTAGACATTTTAGGCATTAGTATTTTTATCGATTTTAGCAGCCAGAATAAAATCATTTTCCGATAAACCTTCTATTGCATGAGTAGTTATATTTATTTTTGCATATCCCCAACCAAAAGATATTTCAGGATGATGTCCCTCCTCTTCTGATATTCTACCTACTTCATTAACAAATTTTTGACTTTCTAAAAAATTCTTAAAAGTAAATTTTTTTTCAAGAAAGTAGACATTTTTGTCATTCTTAAATATTTCCCAACCATCAATTTTTTTTTGATATTTGTGAATTTCTGAAATATCAAAAGGTATGGCGCCACCTTCGCAAGGAACACATTTTTTATTCAATAAATCTGTCATAAACTGGAGCGGGCAAAGGGGGTCGAACCCTCGACCTTCTCGTTGGCAACGAGACGCTCTACCACTGAGCTATGCCCGCACTTTATAAATAGTATAATTAGTCATTTTTTTTAATTCAAGCAATATTAAATATGATATATTTTAAAATAATGAAAAAAGAAGATTTACCAAAAAAGTTAGCTGTTTTTCCGCTGAGTAACTTTATAATTTTTCCTAAAACTACAGTGCCATTAAATATTTTTGAGCCAAGGTATATAGATATGATTAACGACAGTATGAAATTAAATAAGTTAATTGGTATGATCCAGCCCAAGCTTTCAAAAGAAATTAATGATAATATTCCGCAACTTCATGAAATTGGGTGTATGGGTAAAATAACAAGTTTTAAAGAGACTGAAGATTCTAGATTTTTAATCGAACTTAAGGGTTTAATCAGGTTTAAAATTACAAATGAAATAAATTCTAATAAAAAATATAGAGAGTGTGAAATAAATTTTGAAAATTACTATGAAGATTTAGAAAATAAAAAAGAGGAAATTAAATTTTCTGATTTAGAGTTAATTTTTAAGGACCTAAAATCTCTCTTTGAAAAAAGAGGCTTTATAATTAATTGGAAAGCTTTAGAAAAGCAAAGTTTAGACGAAACTATAAATGCGTTAGCGATGGCATCTCCGTTTAGTATTGAGGAAAAACAAGTTTTATTGGAAGCAAAAAATTTAAGTATTCGGAAAACAAAAATAGCGGAAATATTAACTACCTATTCATTTGATCAATACAATAATACGACCATTCAATAATTTTAAATCACTATTCCATTATCCGCAAATTTTGTAAAAAAATTATTTACAATCTTATTTTTTCCTAAATACTTAATTGATTTACTTAAATGATTTACTTTTAATTTGTTTTCAAAATTAAAAAATTCATAAATAAAATCAATACCATTTGAAAAAAGAAAATTTTTATCCCTACTGCTTTTTTCAAAATCTGAGCAAATAGATGTATCTAAATCAAGTCCATGTTCTTTTTTAAATTTAATAAGTTTGTGAATAGTTTTAATATCTCTAATTGTCATATTAAACCCCTGCCCAGCAAGAGGGTGTATTTTATGTAACAAGTCACCAAATGCAATAATATTTTTATGATAGTAAGATCTTAAACTAGAAGATTTTAATTCAAAACGCATTACTTTATTTATTTTTAAAATTTTGTATTTGAAATTATATTTTTTAATTAATTTTTCAAAATCAACTTTTTCTTTGTTTTTTATTGAATAAACAATTGAAGTCTCAGATTGTGAAATAGGCAAAAACGCAAGCGGTCCATTTTTTGTAAAAATTTGAGAGGCGATATTATTATTTAATATTTTCTCATGTTTTAAAGTAGAAACATATGCATAACTATAATAATTTTTAATTATTTTTCTATAGAA
>CABXRR010000023.1 GCA_902514695.1 uncultured Pelagibacteraceae bacterium | reverse complement strand
AGTATGAAATTGGATTAAAAAAAGAAAATGTAAAATATATTTATAATAAAAAAAAAGAAACTCTTCCCACAGGGACTTGTTTAATTTTAGTAACTCCAGATTCTGAAAGAACAATGTGTACATTCTTAGGTACGGCAGGCAAAATTAACGAAAATGATGTCAGCACAGAAGCATTAAAGCAAAGCGAAATTTTATTTTTAGAAGGCTATTTGTGGGATGAAGGAGATCCTAAAAAAGCTTTTGATAAAGCAATAAATAATTCAAAAAAAGTTGCAATGTCTTTATCAGATAGATTTTGTGTTGATAGACATAAATCTCATTTTTTAGATTTAGTAAAAAATAAATTAGATATTACTTTTGCAAATGAAGAAGAAATAATATCTCTAATAAATGCAAAAAATTTTAATGAAGTTATTGAATTTGCAAAAAAAATTAAAAAACTTTTAGTCATTACAAGAGGTGAGAAAGGAGCTATTTCAATTAATGGAAATGAGATTAATGAGATAGGTATAGAAAAAAATTTAAAGTTAGTTGATTTAACTGGAGCAGGTGATTTATTTGCGGCAGGTTATCTCCATGGAATAATAAATAATCTATCAAGCAGTGATTGCCTTAAAAAAGGAACGGAAATGTCAGCTAAAATAATTCAACAAATTGGCGCTAGGCTTTAATTTTATTTGTCTTTCTTGTGAAGCTTCCTTTGCCTTTTTTAGGTTTAATAACTCGAGGTTTATATTTTTTTGTAAAAAGATTTTTTGCAACTAAATTTTTTTTTTTCAATTTATTGTATATCCATTTTGAGTGCTAATAATAAACCCATTATCATCAAATTTTTCTTTTATTTTTTTTCTTAATCTATAGATATGTGTTTCAACTGTATGTGTTTCAAGATCAGAAATGTGGCCCCAAACTTCTTTTTGGAGTTGATTGATATTAACTGGGCTTGCTGAATTTTTTAAAAATAATATTAAATTTGATTCTCTTTCAGTTAAAAAAAGTTTTTTGTTATCTAAACTGATTTCTTTTGAGTTTAAATTTAAATTATATAATCCAATTTTAATTTGCGATTGCGATTTATAGCTATTTTTTAACAAATTGATATTTATAAGTTCTAAAATTTTTTTAATATCTACTGGAAAATCTTTTAAAACTATTTGATTTTCAAAATTTGAATTATTTTGGTTAACAATTATTAAATCACTGCTTTCTTTTATTGAATTCAGATCATTTAAATTTTTTTCATCTACCAGAAGAAAACTAAATTTGTCTGAATAAACCTCATTTAAAATGTTGAATAATATTTTATTTTGATAGATTATTATTCTTTTGAGACTCATTTTTATAGAATATGTTAATTACACTAAAAAATAAAGACACACTTATTTGTGATGATTTTAAATTTAAATGTTGTGTTGGAAAAAAAGGCCTTACTTCACAAAAAAAAGAAGGTGATAAAAAAACACCAATAGGCACTTATTCTATAGGACCACTATATTTCAGAAAAGATCGAAACAAATACCCCAGTACAAAACTAAAAGTTTTAAAAATAAAAAAAAATATGGGGTGGTGTGATGACGGAAATCATAAAAATTATAATCAACTCGTAGATATAAACAAAGTCAACAAATGTGAAAGATTGTATAGAAGAGATTATAAATATGATTTTTTAATACCCATAAATTATAACACATCAAAAATTAAGAAAAATAAAGGAAGTGCAATTTTTATTCATCTCACTAAGGATTATCAAAAAACACTTGGTTGCATAGCACTTAAAAAAAAAGATTTTTTGATACTATTGAGATTAATCGATAAAAAAACTAAAATAAAAATTATTTAGATCTTTGGCCAAATATTTTTGATCCTATTCTGATAAAAGTTGAACCATATTCAATTGCATAAATATAATCATTTGACATTCCTAAGCTTAATTCTTTCAAACTTAATTTCTTAGTTAATTTTTGCATCTCCGAAAAATAAGATAATGTTTTTTCATCATTAGGTGGTAAGCACATTAATCCTATGATATCTAGTTTTAATTCTTTGACACAAATTGAATAAAATTCATCTAAATAATTGACACTTACACCGCTTTTTTGATCTTCGTTTCCAATGTTCACTTGAATAAAAATTTTTATTTTAGTTTTTTTTTTAATTTCTTCTTCTGATATTTTTCTAGCTAATTTCAAATTATCTAATGAGTGAAAATAGTCAAATAAAGGTATTAAAAATTTCACTTTATTGGTCTGTAATTTACCAATCATATGTAGTTTAATATTATCAAAATTCCTTTTGACAGATGACCACTTATCTAAAGCTTCTTGAATCTTATTTTCACCAAAATCAACATGTCCATATTCCAATAATGGTTTTATTTCAGAAAAAGGAAAAGTTTTGCTTACAGCTATTATTCTTGGAATTTTATTTTCTTTTGTCTTTTCCTTTAATAATTTTTGAATTAGATTTAAGTTGTCTATACTCTTATGCATAATAAAATTTTACCAAAGGTTTATCACTTTATAGATAATTTAAATATAGAAAATATTTATCATTTTAATAAAAATATATGCATCATTTATAGAAATTATAATTCTAAAATAAATATAGAAAAGTTACTAAATTTTAAAAAATATTGTAATAAATTAAAACTTAAATTTTTGATATCTAATGAAATAGATCTAGCCTTTAAACTTAAACTTGATGGTGTTTATTTGCCCTCTTTTAATAAAAAATTTTATCATAAAAAATTTCAGAATTTTAAAAAATTCATAATAATTGGTTCTGCTCATTCCCTGAAAGAAATAAGAATTAAAGAAAAACAAAACGTTGAGCAAATTTTTTTATCACCACTATTTAAAACAAAAAAAACAAGTAAACTTCTAGGTGTTATAAAATTTAATAATTTAAGTAAATTTACAAAAAAGCCTCTAATTGCTTTAGGTGGTATTAATAAGAATAATATTAAACAATTAAAATTAATAAATGGAGAAGGTTTTGCTGGTATAACTTATTTTAAAAAAAAATGTCAAAAAGTTTAAAAGAAAAAATATCAATTATAATAAAAAAATTTGAGATTGGAAAATTTCAAGATGTTATCAACGACTCTTTAGTTGTATTAAAAAAAAACGATAATGATTTTCTATGGAATTTGACAGGATTAAGTTTTCAAAATATTCATCAAATTGAAAAATCAATTAATTGCTTTGAAAATTCATTGGGTTTAAATCCAAAAAATTTCTCTGCTTCAAATAACTTAGGACTTTCATACAAAAAACAAAGAAATTACAAGAAAGCTGAAGAATGTTTACAAAGATCAATTGAACTAAACCCTAAATATGTAAATGCATTGGTAAATTTAGGAAATCTCAAAAATGAAACTTATTTTTTTGATAATGCAATTTCATATTACAACAAAGCACTTAATTTAAATAAAAATCTTCCATTAGTTCACCTAAACATGTCTAGTGTTTACCAATCAATAAACAAAATTAATGAGGCAAAAGAACATCTCAATAAAGCTATTTTGATCGATGAAAAGTTTACCATAGCAGACCAAAAGTTAACTACTTTAGAAAAGTATGATGAAAAAAATCCTCATACTAAAATGATGGCTTACAAATTGGAAAAATTAGAATTAAATGAAAATCAAAAAGTATATCTTCATTTTGGTTTATGTAAGGCTTACAAAGATTTAAAAGATTATGAAAAGTCATTTCATCACTTAAAGAGTGGTAATCAGCTTCAAAGAAAATTAATTAAATATGATATAGATAAACACAAATCCTTATCCAAAAAAATTAAAACGATTTTTTCAAAAGTTAATCTAAAGGAACTTCAACAAAATGATGGTGGTGAAAATAATATATTTATTCTTGGTATGCCTAGGTCAGGAACAACTTTGATAGAAAAAATAATATCATCTCATTCAGATGTTTCTACTATTAGTGAGTCAAATTTTATACCAGAAAAAGTTTATGAATATTTAAATAAAGACTTTGAAAGTTTGAAAAATTTTTTAAAGTCAGATTTTAAAGATAAATACAATACATTTATTAAATCATTTAACATTAAAGGCAAAATTGTTGTTGATAAAACTTTAACAAATTTTTGGCATATAGGTTTTATCAAAATTTTTTTTCCAAAAGCAAAGATAATTCATATTTCTAGAAATCCGAAAGATAATTGCTTATCAATCTTTGAAAACTTATTTGATTATGCTGAGGGGTGGAATTCTGATCAAAAAGAATTAGCTGAATACTATTTAATATATAAAGATCTTATGGATTTTTGGAATAAATTATTTGGAAATTCAATTTTAAATATTAAATATGAAGATGTAATTTTAGATACAGAAACAAAGATAAAAGATATTATTAAATTTTGTAATCTTAAATGGGAAAATGCATGTTTAGAATTTCATAAAAATGATAATCCAATAAAAACTATCAGTTTTAACCAGGCGAATAAACCGATATATAGAACTTCTGTAAATAAGTATGAATTATATGAAAGGGAATTAAAAATTTTATTCTCAAAATTAATTTAAATTTTCAATCCCAAATTTTTTTAAAAAAGGAAGATAATTTTCTAAATAACTTAAATCATGTACAGAAATTTCTTTTCTAACTTGCAAATTACTAACAGTTTGAATTATTTTTTTTTTACCAATACTCTTATCTAAAACTTTATTATTCCAATTAATTTCTAAAAAATTAAATAAATCTTGAGAAATTTGTTTTGGATTAGAAGAGAAATTTTCAAGTTCAACAATTTTTACATTAATTTTATTCTCATCAGTAATATCTTTAATCTTATTATTATAAATATTCATCATATGAATGATTTTTTCTATAGAATGTGTCCAATATAAATTTGGTAAAAAAACTCTCAATATCCCAATTAAATTTGCATATTTATTTCTTTTACAATAAACAAATTTTGCATTTGGAAAAATTTTAGAAATCAAATCAATGTATAAAATGTTTTCTAAAGACTTGTCCGTAAAATATTCATCATTAGTTTTAATTTTTTGTTGATTGTATTGACTTAAAATAGAAATTTTTAATAATTCAAATTCACTTTTTTTAAAATTAAATTTTGAACTTAATTCTGTAGAATCGTAATCTGGAATAATATTGTTTGAAAAAAAAACTTTACTCAAGGTTCCAGCTTCTCCTCCAACATGAATTTTATTATCACAAGAAGAGATAATACTTTCAATCAAAGTGGTTCCTGATCTAGGTAATCCCATAATAAAAATAGGCTTCAAGTTACAATTAAGGTTTAATTTAATGTTTCTAACTTTTGATATAAATTTTGGTAATAAATTGGTGAAATAATTAAACTCTTGTTTGGCAGCCTTTTCTTTTTTTTTTAAATAAAGGGTGTGAGCCTCTAAAAGATTATCAAATTCTAATTTATAATCTTTTTTTCTTTTAGAGTTCTCAGCAATAATAAATTTTGAAAAAATACTATTAAAATTATTTGAAGCCTCATTAGTGTATTTTTTTTCCACTTTTTTTAATAAATCATTAGTTAAATACTTATTATTAATCTTGATTAACTCATATTCTGCCGCAATATTTGTAGGGTCATTTTTAATAACTTGCTTATAATAATTTTCAGCAATTTTTAACTCTCCTAGATCAGAATATGCTTTTGCTAAATTAAATAATGAATTTATATTTTTTTTATCTAATTCTAAAACTTCTTTAAAAAGTTTAATTGCTTCATTATAATTGTTTGAAACTAAAAAAATCTCTGCTAAAAAACTCAGGTTTAATACATCTTTACCTTTAAGTTCAATTGATTTTTTTATGCAGTCAATTGCAGAAGAATAGTCATAAATTCTGAAATAAGAATGACCTAAATACCAATGAACTATAAAATGAGATAGTTTTTTTTTTAAATTTTCTAATATTTTTATTGTATCATGATAATTTGCATTTTTAAATTTTAACAAAGCATCATCAATTTCAGCTTGAAATAACTCATTATTATTTGCCATCAATATATTTTATACCTTTAAATAATAATAAGGCACAAAAAAAAACGGCCCTTAAAAAAAAGGGCCGTTTAATTAAGTAAATTACTTATTAAATTAGAATGCTAATGTCAAACTAACTTCTGTAATTTCATCATTACTGTTTGCAGTACCTGAAACGTTATCCATAGAGTTGTTCTGGATTGCTAAAGTAGCTCCACCCATAGTGTAAGCGATTGCAATACCAGTAGACTGTTGTTCAACGTCTGGACCAGCACCTGCTTTTCTATACGTCATATTATGTTCGTTGTAAGAAATAGACAGGTTATCATTTACAGCCATAGAAACACCGTAAGCTTCAACTTCTCTACCACCTGCGTTATTATCAGAAGCAGTTGTTCCATCTCTAGTATTAGCTGTATCTGATATAGTTATACCAGCAGTGATTGATCCCATAGTGTAGTTTGCGTAAGCAACTGCAGAAGAACCATTCTCTTTACCAACGATTGACTCATCATCAAACTCTGACTCACCAGCACCAACACCGAAGTCTAAACCATCGATTAGTGAACTGTTAGTGATTGCAAAGTTAATGTTAGAACCGTTTGCTAATGAAGTGTTATCTCCACCTGCAACACCGTCTCCATTATCAGCTGTTGTTAAAGCTGGCGCGTACTCAACAGATACATTAAATCCACCCATTGAATTTGAGTAACCTAGTACACCACCTGAACCACCAGAGTGAACTAATCCACCTGATGAGTTAGACGTATTGTGCCAAGACTCTTCCCACGCTGTTGGTGATTTATCATCGATTGTACCTGCACCGAATTTACCTACACCTTGGTCAAAACCTACCATACCCATATCACCCATATCTAAAGTGATTAAGTGTGATAAGTAAGCAGCCGTGTTGTTATCATTCATTACTGCTGAAAAAGACGCAGTACCTAAACCGTCAACTTCTCCTGATCCGCTAAAGCCGACATGAGATTTTGAACCGAATGGGTTACCTGTTTGCGCCTTGTCATCTGACTTGTAAGTAAGTTCCCACGTACCTGACGCAGATAACTCACCTGCTTGTGCAG
>CABXRR010000022.1 GCA_902514695.1 uncultured Pelagibacteraceae bacterium | reverse complement strand
TGTTCGAGCGTAACCTAGTAAATGATCTGTTTTGGTTTCGAAAACATCGGGTAAAGATTCGTAAAATGACGGCCAACCTGATCCACTTTCATACTTAGTAGATGAATCAAATAATTTTATTCCACAATTTGCACAATGATAACTTCCTTTACGTTTTTCATTATTCAATTCACTTGTTCCAGGAGGTTCTGTTCCATCCTCAAACAAAACTAATTTTTGTTCTGCTGTAAGATTAGGATTTT
Organism: uncultured Pelagibacteraceae bacterium; assembly: GCA_902514695.1. GTDB lineage: Bacteria > Pseudomonadota > Alphaproteobacteria > Pelagibacterales > Pelagibacteraceae > Pelagibacter. The sequence continues at coordinate 6,987 of CABXRR010000022.1, read as the reverse complement.
TCTTTGTCATATAATTAAATTAATTTAGCACATGATTGATGTAAAAAAGAATGTAATTCAACAAGTTTTTCAAAATCTTTATTATAACCACCGCCAAGAACACCACAAAGAGGTATGCCTTTTGAAAAGAAATTTTCTGTTACTAATTCATCCCTTTCTTTAATACCATCATCTGAAATCTTTAATTTACCTAAACGATCATTGAAATGAACATCAACGCCAGCAATATAAAAAGCATAATCAAAATTTTCTTGATTTAATTGATTTAAATAAAACTTAAGTATCTTTATGTATTCTTTATCTTCCATATTGTCATCAAGCTCTACATCAAGATCGCTAATTGATTTTTTTGCAGGATAATTAGATCTAGAATGCATACTAAAAGTAAAAACATTACTATTATTTTTAAAAATGTCTGAATTACCATTCCCTTGATGTACATCTAAATCTATAATTAAAATTCTTCCTGCTAATCCACGATCAAGCAAATATTGAGAGGCGACTGCAACATCATTAAATACACAATAACCAGCACCTCCATCAAAATTTGCATGATGACTTCCCCCAGCAGTATTGCAGGCAAGGCCATATTTGATTGCAAGTTTTGAAGCTAGAACTGTTCCGCCTGTTGCAACTAAAGATCTTTGGACAACACTATCAACTAACGGAAAACCAATTTTTTTAATACCATTTTTATCTAAAGTTTTATTCTTAATGTTTTTAATGTAATTTTCAGAATGAGCTCTTTTTAGTGTTTCTTCTGAGCATTGGTAAGGTTCATGAAATTTTTTAACGATTTTCTTTTTAATTAAATAATTTGCAAGTTCTCCAAATTTTTCTATCGGAAATTTATGATCATCACCAATTTTTGCAAAATAATCTTTATGATTTACAACAGGTAAATCCATTTTACTCAATAATACGAATTGGTTTACCATTAACACAACCCTCTAATGCTTCAATCATTTGATTATAATAGATGCTGTAATTTTCTGCTGTCACATATCCAATATGTGGAGTTAATAATGCATTAGGTAAAAATCTTAATTTATTATTTTCTGGTAAAGGTTCTTTTTCATATACATCCAATCCTGCTCCTGCAATTTCATTTGTTGATAAAGCAATTATTAAATCATCCTCGTTTATAATTGGACCCCTGGATGTATTAATTAAAAAAGCAGTTTTTTTCATTTTATCCATCTCTTTTATAGTAATACAATTTTTATATTTCTCTCCTCCTTGAACATGAATTGATAAAAAATCAGAAGATTTTATTAAATCTTCTTTACTACATGGAAGCACATCTAATTCTTTGCAGGTATCTAAATTCAAGTTTTCACTCCACGCCATAACTTGCATACCAAAAGCTTTTCCAATTTTAGCAACTTGAGAACCTACTCTGCCTAATCCAATTAAGCCTAAAATTTTTCCTTTTAACTCAATCCCTAAGGTTGTTTGCCAATATCCTTGATACATATTATCGATTTCCTCTTTAAAATTTCTTGCAAGACCCAATATTAAAGCCCAAGTTAGTTCAGGAGTGGGATGTATATTAGAATCAGTTCCACAAACAATGATTTTTCTTTTTTTTGCAGCCTCAAGATCAATTGATCTATTTCTTAAACCGCTCGTGATGATGAATTTTAATTTGCTTAAGTTATCAATTAAATTTTTTGTCATTGGTGTTCTTTCCCGCATTATCAACAAAGCTTCAAAATCAGCCAGTTGATCTAAAGCATCTGCCTCATCAATAAATGGTTCACTAAAAATTTTGAATTCGTATTTTCCAGACAGTTTTTCTAAATCCACAAATTGTTGTGAAACATTTTGATAATCATCTAATATAGCAACCTTAAGCATTTTTAATTTCCTTATTTGATAAAAATAAACCTAATATAATTAAAATTGCACCAATCAAGTGAAAAAATTGAAATTGTTCTTTGTAGAAAAATATTGCCATTATTGTACTAAATAGAGGTATTAAAGATAAGAAAATTCCTGCTCGATTAGCTCCAATAATAGAAACAGCTCCTGCCCAACAATAATAAGATCCTATACTTGGGAATAGAGCAAGAAAAATAAGGATATAAAATAATTCCAAATCAAAATTTATTACCTGTCCTTGTGAAAATTCATAAATAAACTGTGGAAAGATAAAAATTAAACCTAACGAGCATAAAACATGAACCAAAGTTAAAAGTGGTAAGGTAAATGTTTTTCTCTTAAGAAAAGAGGAATATAAGCCCCATGTAATTACTCCTCCAATCATAATTAAGTCGCCTTTATTAAAATTTAAAGACAAAATAATTTCTAAATTTAATTTTGTTATTATAGATAGAATTCCTAATACAGAAATAATAAGTCCTAAGATTTGATATTTATTTGTTTTTTCAATCTTAAAAATAAAACACAGCAAAATAATAATTGCTGGAATAGCAGTATTAAAAAGTGAAGCATTTATTACTTGTGTATGGACTAATGATAAATAAGTAAATGAATTAAATAAACCAACACTTGTAAGAGCTAAGAAAAGTAAAAGTGGTAAATTATTTAAAATTATTTCTTTAGACTTTATTATTTCTTTTAATGTGAAGGGTAGTAATATTAACCACACCAAAGACCATCTATAAAATACTAAAGTCATTGGAGGAATATTTGTTAAAAATGCAAATTTTCCCACCATAAAATTACCAGCCCAAAATAATGTTGCACAAACCAACATCACATAGGCTTTTGTGGTCTGCATAAATTAGATAAATCTTGTTGAGCTATAAGGGTCTAAATTTAAATTAGTATTTTCTTTAGCTATCATTCCAGAAACAATCTTTCCAGATATTGGGCCTAATGTCCATCCTAAATGATGATGACCAAAGCAATAAAATACATTTTTATGATTTTTTGAAGGTCCCATAACTGGTAAAAAATCTGGTAACGTTGGTCTAAAACCAAGCCATTCATCTTCATGTTCTGGCAAATCTCCTAACATATATCTTGCATTATTAATTAAATTTTTAATTCTAGATTTAGATAATGGGTTATCCAAACCCCCGAACTCTACTGTTCCCACTACTCTAAGTCCTTGCTCCATAGGTGTAATTCCAAAACCTCTGTTAGAGAAAATTACTGGTCTACTTAATAGATGATCACAATCTTTAAAATGTACATGATAGCCTCTCTCAGTATCTAAAGGAATTTTTTCATCCAATTTATCTGTTAGTTTTTTTGAAAATGCTCCACATGCAATAACAACTTTATCAAAAGAAAAATTTTGGCTATCAGTTATTAAAGTAGGATTTTCTTTATCAAAATTAATATCTTTAATATTTAACTTATTAAATGCTCCACCTTTTTTTAAAAAATTCTCAAAAAGTTTTAAAAGAATTTTTTTTGGATTTCTTGCATGTCTTGCATATGGGTAATAAACACCTGCGTGGTAAAAAGGTTTTATATTAGGTTCCAAATCATGGATTTCATGTTTATTTACTAATTGTTGTTTTACTCCTAGTTCTTCTCTTACTTTAATTTCTAATTCACGACTTTTTAAATCCTTATCATTCCAAATGTAAAGAATTCCTTTATTCTCAACCAAACCTTCTATATCAATTTCTTGAAACAACTCATCATACGCAGGTAGCGCTAAGTCTAAAATTTGATGCATATTTTTTGCGGTGTGCATCATTTTTTTTTGAGAAGTATTTAGAATAAATTTGATAAACCAAGGTATCATTCTTGGAACATAGTTCCATTTTAAAGCTAGAGGGCCTGTTGAACTCAAAAGCATCGCAGGTACATCTGCTAAAACATCAGTCCTATTTAAAGATAAGGACGCATATGGAGAAAAATGGCCAGCATTGCCGTATGAAGCTGCTGGACTACCTGGTTCATCTCTATCAAATATTGTTACCTTAAATCCTTTTTTTTGAAGAAATAAAGCATTTGAAATTCCTTGAATTCCTGCACCTACTATCCCGATTTCAAGATTTTGACTCATACTTTTATATACAACTAATATTTAAAATTATTTAGGTGACAAATTATACTTAGGCAATGGATTGTTGATTATGAACCTTTGCACTCATAACTATTCCAAACCCAATCATAGTAGCTAACATTGAGGACCCACCATAAGACATGATTGGCAGTGGAGATCCAACTATAGGTAGTAAACCTAAAACCATACTCATATTAATGGTGATAAATACAAATATAGCCGCACCAAAGCTATAACAGAATATTTTTGCAAAATAACTTCGGGAAGAAGCACCTATAATCATTATTCGATAAATTGTAAGAGCATAAATTAAAAGAAGAATAACAGATCCCACAAAGCCAAATTCTTCTGAAAAAAGCGTAAAAATAAAATCAGTATGTTTTTCTGGCAAAAATTCTAAATAACTTTGTGTGCCTTTTAAAAAACCTTTTCCAAAAATTCCTCCTGATCCTACAGCAATTTTAGATTGTATAATTTGATAACCTGCACCCAAAGGATCCCTGTCTGGATTCAAGAAAGTTAAAACTCTTAATTTTTGATAGGGTTTTAAAAAAGCGATTATAAAAGGCATTGAGATTATAAATCCCAACATTGTATAAATAAAGTATTTATAATTAATTCCTGCAAACCACAAAACAGCAATTCCACTAATTGCTATAAGAAGAGATGTACCTAAATCTGGTTGAACTATTACCAAGCCCATTGGTAATAATATGATTATTAAAGATGTTAAAATTGTATAAATTGAGTTAACATTTTCTAGTTTCATTCTATGAAAATATTTAGCCAAACATAAAATTATAAAAATTTTCATTAGTTCTGAAGGTTGAAGGTTTATAAAATATAAATCTATCCATCTTTGAGAACCTGATGAAGTTACACCAAAAAAATAGGTCCAAAACAATAAACCAATGACAACTAAGTATGATAGATATCCAATAAAAAACCAAAATTTTATATTTATAAAAGAAATAATTAACATCATAAGAGTAAAAACTATTAATTTCATAAAATGACTTTTGGTATGAAATAAAATTTTTCCTCCATCAGTTGAATACATTGTGGTAAGACTAATAAAGCCTAACATTAAAATACAAGCTAATAATATATAATCAAAATTTTTAAACTTTTGTATAAAACCAAATCTATTAGTATTTAATCTTGAGTGTTGATACATTTAAATATCCATATATTTTTTATCATTGATTGACTCTCTCAATGGGTGCCTATCAATAATTAATTTAAATAATTTTTTTGCCATAGGAGCTGCTGTCGTGCTTCCATTTCCCCCATGCTCAACAATTATACTCACAGCATATCTTGGATTTTTATATGGGCCAAAAGCAACATATAAAGCATGGTCTCTTTCTTCGTATGGAATTTCAAATGTCTTTAAATCTAGCTCTCTATCTCTTTCGGTAATTTTTTTAACCTGTGCAGTTCCAGTTTTTCCAGCAAATTGATATTTTGGATCGTCAATTCTAGATCTATAAGAAGTTCCTCTAACTTCATTTGTTGATGCATACATGGCATCTTGAACAATCTTAATATTTTTTGAATTTTCATACAAAGTTTTAAATTTATCAGTCGGAAATTCTTTATTATTTTCATCAACAACTATTTGTGGATAAATTTTATGTCCCCCATTAGCAATTTGAGCAGTCATTAAGCATAATTGGATTGGGGTTGTTTGAATATAACCTTGACCAATTCCAGTGATTATAGTTTCTCCTAATAACCAATTTTGTCCTAAAGCATTTTTTTTCCATTGCGTATTTGGAATTAAACCTTTTTTCTCAATACTAAATAAATCACCAAAAACTTCTTTTCCTAATCCAAATTTTTTAGCTGTTTCACTTAGTCTATCCACCCCTAGTTTACGAGCAATCTCATAGAAATACGTATCACAGGATTGTTTCATAGCATTTCTCAAATTCATAAATCCATGTCCCTCTTTTTTCCAACAATGATAAGTTTGACCATACAATTCTAAAGGATTCTTATGTCCTCTACAATTGACAGTAAAATTTGTATTTATAATTTTATTTTCCAATGCAGATAAAGCTACTATTGGTTTAATGGTTGATCCTGGTGAATAATTTCCTTGTAAAGTTTTATTAACTAATGGTTTCATTGGATCATTACGAATCATTTGCCAATCATCTTGACTTATTCCAAAAACAAATAAATTTGGATCAAATGAAGGTGAAGAATGCATTGCAATTATTGAACCTGTATAAATATCCATGACACATATTGATCCTGCTTTATCTTTTAATAAATCATTAGCTAATTGTTGAACTTTTGTGTCTATTGTTAATTTTAAAGTTTTCCCCTTTTCACCTTTTTGAAATTCTAATTGACTTATTCTTCTACCGTAAGCATTTACCTCATAACGTTCAATGTCATTACTTCCTATTAATTTTTCTTCAAGAGCTTTTTCTAGTCCTACCTTGCCAACTTTTAGACCAGGAACAAAGTTTTTCTTTATTGCATCATTTTTTTCAATATCCATTTCATTAGCTTGGCTGACATAACCAATTACATGAGTAAAATTATCTTTAAAAGGGTAGTTTCTTGAAATTGATATGACAGGTTTAACGCCATTTAAGTCATATAAGTGGTTATTTATTTTTGAAAATTTTTTCCAATCTAAATTATCTGATACGATTAATGTTTCCCAAGGCTTTATTTCATTTTTCTTTTTCAGTATCTTTTTAAATTCTCTATCAGATAGTTCTAGTAAATCTCTTATTCTATAAATAACATATCTAAAGTCCTCCACTTGTTCTGGAATAATGTGAAGTTGATAAGCCTCAAAATTTCCAGCAATTGTATTTCCAAAATAATCTTTGAACTCACCTCTAACTGGGGCCAATTTCCATTCTCTTATTCTGTTTTTATCTGAAAGTGTTAAATATTTTTTATTTTCCTTTACCTGTAAAAAAAATAACCTACTTACAAGTCCAATCATTATAAAAAACTTTAATGATCCA
>CABXRR010000021.1 GCA_902514695.1 uncultured Pelagibacteraceae bacterium | reverse complement strand
TTTTCAAAACGTTCAACTAATTCTATAGTTTTCTTAGATTTATTTTTTAAATCAATTTTATATTCAGGGATGATTAAACTTCTGTCAGTTATTATATCAATTTTCATTTTATTTTTTTTTTCAAAATAGGTTAGGTCATCAATAAAATTTTCTTTTAAAAAGTCTGAAATTTTTTCACACACTCTTAAATCTACAAATTTTGCCTTATTTAAAACTGCTTTTAATTCAACTAATTTCAGTAATTTTTGAGCAAACGATTCATCTGTTAAATTAACCTTCCATTTTACAGCGCTCTCCCTTAATCTTTGACGAGACATTTCTAATAAACCAAAATTGCTAATTCTACCAATTTGAATTCTAGCTCTATCGATTCTACATCTTTCTTTCAATCTTCTTTCGACTGTTTTTCTATTTCCAAAACTCAACATATCGATGAAGTCGATAATTATTAAACCAGACAAATCTCTAATTTTAATTTGTCTTGCTATTTCATCAGCTGCTTCAAGATTTGTATCTAAAGCAGTGCTTTCAACGTTTTTTTGTTTAATTGAACTCCCTGAGTTTATATCTATAGAAACTAAAGCTTCAGTAGGATTAATAACAAGATATCCTCCAGAGTTTAATTTTATTTCAGAATCAAATATTTGATTTAATTTTTGCTCAATACCTTCTTCAATAAACAAAGAGGTTTTTCCTCTGTATTTTTTAATTTTTTTAACTTGAGAAGGCATGAGCATTTTCATAAAATTTTGTGCTTTTTTAAACCCTTCGCTACCTTCAACAATTATATTTTTTGTATTTTCGTCATACATGTCTCTAATTGTTCTTTTTATAATTTCACTTTCTTGATGTATCAATGAAGGTGCAATGGAATTGATTGCATTCTCCTTAATTTGATTCCAAGTATTGATTAAAGAGGTTAAATCATGATTTATCTCATTTTTAGTTTTGTTACTTCCAGCCGTCCTTACAATCAAACCCATTTCTTTTGGAATTTCTATTTCGTTCAAAATAGTTCTAATTTTTTTTCTTTCAGCTGGATTAAAAATTTTTCTTGAAATACCCCCACCTTTCGGAGTATTAGGCATTAAGACAATATACTTACCTGCAATAGATATAAAGGTGCTTAATGCAGCTCCTTTTTGACCCCTCTCATCCTTTATTACCTGGATTAATATTACTTGGTTTGGTTTGATTACCTCTTGAATTTTGTATCTTTTAAATTTAGGTTTAAATTCTTTTTTTTCTATCTCTTCCTCAGGATTTTCTTTATTTTCAGCTTCTTTTTTTTCAAGTGGATCATCAATCTCTAGCTTACCGTCAGCAATGTTTTCCTCTTCCTTAGCCTCAACTTTTTTTGATAATTCTTCTCTAGCTTTCTCTTCTTCTTGTTTTATGATTTCCAAATCATTCTTTGGAATTTGATAATAATCTGATTGAATATCATTGAAAGATAAGAAACCATGTCTCTCTCTTCCAAAATCTACGAATGCAGCTTGAAGAGATGGCTCAATTCTACTTACTTTACCTAAGTAAATATTATTTTTGATTAAATTATTTTTTAATCCCTCGTACTCGTAATCTTCAATGTCATTGTTTGACTTAAGTACAACTCGAGTTTCATTAGGATGCGAGGCATCAATGTATAAATTCTTTTCCATAATTTGATTTTTAATTGGTTCATTTTAATTATTATTTTATAAAATTTTGTATTGTTCTTATGCCTTATCTTTAACAAATTCCTATATATAATGGAAACAAAATGAGTAAATTTTTTAAAAATATATTCCTTGCTTTTACAGGCTTTTCACTGATTTTTTTAATAATAGTTTTAGGGATTTTGTGGAGTTTTTCAAATAATATTCCTGATTATAAATTTTTAAAAAATTACAAGCCTCCAGTTTCAAGCAAAGTTTATTCTGGTAACGGCAATTTGGTTGCTGATTTTTCCCAAGAAAAAAGAATTTTTGTTCCGTTCAATTCAATTCCCAAAACTGTGATTAACGCTTTTTTATCAGCTGAAGATAAAAATTTTTTTTCACATCCAGGTGTGGATGCAAAAGGAGTGCTTAGAGCAGTAGTTAATAATATTCAAAATATAATTAAATCAAAAAGATTAGAGGGGGCATCTACAATTACTCAGCAAGTAGCTAAAAATTTTTTATTAACAAATGAAGTGAGTTTAAATAGAAAAATTAAAGAAGCCATCTTAGCTTTTAGAATTGAAAGAGCTTTATCAAAAGAGAGAATTTTAGAATTATATTTGAATCAAATTTATTTAGGAAGTGGAGCATATGGAGTTGCTGCTGCAAGTCTAGAATATTTTGATAAATCTATTAAAGAATTGAATTATGCTGAAGCAGCATTGTTAGCAGCATTACCAAAGGCACCGAGCAAATATAATCCTTATAGAGATATAGATCTTGCAAAATTTCGAAGAAACTTAGTATTAAAAAATTTATTAGATAATAATTTTATTAATTCTGAAAATTATAAAAAATTGATAAAAAAAAATATTAATTTAAAAAAAACTAAAAAAGTTTTTTTAGAGGACTCACAATATTATATAGAGGAAGTAAGAAAAAAAATTATTGATGAATTAACATATGAAAAAGTTTACAAACAAGGTTTTTATATAAACACACCAATTGATTTAGAATTACAAAAAATTGCTACAAATTCTTTAAGAGAGGGATTGATTAAATATGATAAAAGAAAAGGGTGGCGAGGTGTTTTAACTAATAAATCATACAACGCTAATTGGATTAACGATTTAGAAAAATATAAATTAGAAAAATCAATCGATTGGAAAATAGCCATAGTCAAAAGTATTAAAAAATTTTCAGCAGAAATAGAATTAAAAAATAAGGATAAAGGAATAATTGAATATAAAGATATTTCTTGGACAAAAAAAGAATTTGAAGAACTGTTAAAACCTGGAGATATAATTTATGTAAAAGAAAATGATGATAATAAATTTAGTTTAAAACAAATGCCCAAAATAAATGGAGGCATTGTTGTAATGGATCCTTATACAGGAAGAGTTTTGGCTTTAAGTGGAGGTTTCAGTTTTAAAAATAGTGAGTTTAATAGAGTCTCTCAAGCTTTAAGACAACCTGGATCTGCTTTTAAACCTTTTGTTTATGCGCTTGCTCTTGAAAATAATTACACTCCATCTTCTCTAATATTAGATGCTCCTTTAGTACTTGAACAAGGATCAGATTTAAAGATGTGGAAACCAGAAAATTATGGAAAGAAATTTTATGGTCTTTCCACTTTAAGAACAGGTTTAGAGAAATCTAGAAATTTAATGACTGTACGAATTGCCCAAAATATAGGGGTAGATAAGATTGTAAATTTTTCAAAAAAACTTGGTATATATGAAAATCCAGATCAATTGTTGTCTATATCTTTAGGATCAACAGAAACAACACTCTTGAAACTTACTTCAGCTTATTCATCTTTTGTTAATGGTGGAAAATTAATTAAACCCATCATAATAGACAGAGTTCAAGATAGCGAGGGAACCACAATAGTTAATAATGATAAAAGATCATGCTCAAATTGTAGTCAAATTTCATATACAAGCGAGGACTATCCAATAATAAATGATGAGTACAAGAAAGTTTTTTCACCTCAAACTGCTTATCAAGTTACTTCACTTTTAGAAGGTGTGGTTCAAAGAGGAACTGGAAAAAAATTAAAAGATTTAAAATTAAATTTAGCTGGAAAAACTGGAACAACAAATAAAAATACAGATACTTGGTTTATCGGTTTTACTTCTAATTTAGTTATTGGAGTTTATGTTGGTATGGATGACCCAAAACCACTTGGAAAATACGAAACAGGATCAAAAGTTGCACTACCAATTTTTAAAGATTTTGTAAAAAAAGGTGTCAAAAAATCTGATGCTAGACCTTTTAAGGTTTCTAATGGAATTACAATGATGGTGATAGATCCTTTAACTGGACAAAAAGCTAAGTTTTCATCCAAAGACACAATTATAGAAGCTTATAAAGATAAAAATGTTATTGATGGAAAAGTTTTATATTCAAATAATAATAGATTAGATGTTAATAATATATTAAGGTTTTACTAATGGATAACAAAAATACAAACTTTAAAAAAGAAATAGAAAAAATCAATCAAAGAATTAAGGAGTATCTTTGAAAAGAATGATATTTATTCAAAGTTAAAAAAAATCAACGAAGAAATACTAGACCCAAATTTTTGGCAAGATAAATCTAAATCAAAAAAAATAATAAAAGAAAAAAAATTATTTGAAGATTTGATTAATTCATTAGACAACTCAATTACAAAGGTAAAAGATCTTGAAGAATTAAATAATTTAGCAATAGAGGAAAATAATTTAAATATTCAGAATGAAATAATTCAAAATTTTAAAGACTTAAAAGATGAGATGAAAAAAAATGAAATCAAATGTTTTTTATCTGAAGAAGCAGATTCCCTAGATTGTTATATTGAAATTCATGCTGGGGCAGGTGGTACAGAAAGTCAAGATTGGGCAGATATGTTGAGAAGAATGTATTTAAAATGGTCAGATAAGAAAAAGTTTAAATCAAATTTGATTAGCGAACATAAAGGTGATGAAGCAGGAATTAAATCATCTACTATAAAAATTGAAGGAGACTATGTTTTTGGATGGTTAAAAAAAGAGTCTGGTATACATAGATTAGTAAGAATTTCACCATTTGATTCTGGAGCAAGAAGACATACCAGTTTTGCAAGTGTTTGGATTTATCCAGTTATTGATGAAAATATTATTATTGAAATTTTGGATAAAGATTTACGAATAGATACATACAGATCAAGTGGGGCAGGTGGTCAACATGTAAATACTACAGATAGTGCAGTTAGAATAACTCATTTACCATCTAAAATAGTTGTACAGTGTCAAAATGAAAGATCTCAACATAAGAATAAAGAAACTTGTATGAATATGTTAAGAGCAAGACTTTACGATTTTGAAATTAAAAAAAAAGAGAAACAAAATGAAAATCTTGAGGCTTCAAAAGCTGAAATTGGCTGGGGCCATCAAATTAGATCATATGTTCTTCAACCTTATAGGCTTATTAAAGACAATAGAACAAATTTTGAAAGCACTAATCCAGACAAAGTATTAGATGGAGATATAGATGATTTTCTTGAAAAATCATTATACCAAATCAAATGAAAATAATTTTAAGAATATTAACTTTTTTATTTGTTATAATATTTTTTTTAATAGGATATTTAAGTATTATTGGATTAAAAACTGAGAGATTTAACAGTCAAATATCCCAAAAAATTGAAAAGATTGATGGTAATTTTGAAATTGAGTTGAATGAAATAAAAATAATTTTAGATCCATTTAAATTTCAATTAAATGCAAAAACAATTGGCCCCAAAATAATTTACAAAAATGAAATCATTGAAATTGAATACCTAAAAACAAAAATTCCATTGGTTTCACTGTTTAACAAAAATTTTCTCATTGAGAATATTGAAATCTCAACAAAATCTCTTAAAGCTAAAAATGTTATATCTTTTTTTAGAAATTTTCAAAATACAGCAGAATTATATATTTTAGAAAAAAATAATTAAAAAAGGTTACTTAATAGCAGACATTGATTTAAACTTTGACTCAGAGGGTAAAATTAAGAACAATTTTAAAATTAAAGGTATCTTAAAAGATACAAAAATTAGTATTTCAAAAAAATATGAATTAGACAATTTGAATTTAGCTTTTAATTATGATCAAAGCATTTTAAATTTACGAAATACTAAGCTTAGTCTTAATGAATTGAATCTTGTTTCAAAAAATATTGAAATTAAAAATTTAAAAAATAAGTTTGAAATTAAAGGTGATTTTGAAAATAAAAATTCAGTATTAAGTGATAATAATATTGATTTATTCATTAAACCTTTTTTTAAAGATTTAGATGTAAAAAAAATAAAACTTAACTCAAAAAATGATTTTTCTTTTGAATTAAGTCAAAAGTTTAAAGTTCAAAATCTTAATATTGTCTCTAAAATACAGCTTCAAGAACTATTTATCGCAAATAATTTGAAATTAAAAAGTTTTTTCCCAAAAATAAATGAAAATATTAAATTACTAAATCACAATCTTGAAATTAATTATGGGAAAGAAGGTTTTACTTCTAGTGGGGATGGTGATTTTCAATTACAAAATAATATTGATAAAATATCTTATTTAATAAAAAGTAAAAATAACAAATTTAATTTTTCATCATCAATTAATATTAAAGATAATCCTTTTTATATTAGTTTTCTAAATTATGAAAAAAATGAAAAAAATGAATTAATAATCAACCTTAAAGGAAAGAAAAGATTTGACAACAAGATAACATTTGAATCCATTTCTGTAACAGAAAAGAATAATAAAATAAAGATAGAAGGATTAACTCTTGATAAAAATTTTAAAATCACAAATTTAAAAAAAGCAAAAATTAATTTATTAGATAAAGAAAATAAAAAAAATCAATTTGATTTATCCCAAAAAAAAAACTCATACTTTTTGAAAGGATCATCTTTTAATGCAAATAATTTAATTCAGCAACTTATTGATGATGAAAATGATTTGAATATAATTAATAAAAATTTTAAATTAGATATAGATATTTTAGAATTAGTTTTAGACAAAGATCATACGCTTGATAATTTTAAAGGTTATTTATCATTTAATAATCAAAAAATTGTTAATGGAAGATTAATTGGAAATTTTTCCAAAAATAAAGAGCTTAGATTTACTGTAAAAACAAATGGAAACGAAAAAATTACTACATTATATTTAGATCAAGCAGAGCCGATAATAAAAAGATACAAATTTATAAAGGGATTTAAAGAAGGCAGTTTAGATTTTTATTCATCAAAAAAGAGTAATCAGTCAACTTCAACACTTAAAGTTTATGATTTTAAATTAAACGAATTACCACTTCTTACAAAAATTTTAACATTGGCATCTTTACAGGGTATTGCCGATATATTATCAGGAGAAGGCATTAGATTTGATGAATTTGAAATGAATTTTACAAATAAAAATAATTTAATGAATATTGATGAAATTTACGCGATTGGTCCTGCAATTTCTATATTAATGGATGGATACGTTGAAAAAAATAGAATTGTAAGTTTAAGGGGAACATTAGTACCAGCCACAACCATAAATAAATTTATTGGTTCTTTACCAGTGCTAGGTAAAATTTTAGTAGGTTCAAAAACTGGAGAGGGTGTGTTTGGAGTT
>CABXRR010000020.1 GCA_902514695.1 uncultured Pelagibacteraceae bacterium | reverse complement strand
CTGAACCACTAGAAAAAGGTTATGGATTAACATTAGGAAACTCCCTAAGAAGAATTTTATTATCATCTATAAGAGGTGCCGCAGTTACTTCAATACAAATTGATGGAGTTTTACATGAGTTTACTTCAATAAAAGGTGTTAGAGAAGATGTTACAGACATAGTATTAAATGTTAAATCTTTAGCCCTTAAATCTTCTTCAGAAGGAACTAAAAAACTAATATTAGATGCGAAAGGTCCTGGTGAAATTAAAGCTTCAGATATTACATCAGTAGCAGATGTAGAAATATTAAACCCAGATTTAGTTATTTGTAATCTGGATGAAAATACAAATTTTCATATGGAAATGAATGTTAACACTGGAAAAGGTTATGTTCCAGCTGAATTAAACAAACCAGAGGAACCACCATTAGGTTTAATTGCTATAGACTCTTTATACAGTCCTGTAAAAAAAGTTTCATACTCTATAAGCACTGCGAGAGAGGGTAAAGCTTTAGATTATGATAAATTAACAATGATAGTTGAAACTAATGGTTCTATTTCTGCAGAAGATGCTGTTGCTTATTCAGCAAGAATTTTTCAAGATCAACTTAAAATGTTCATTAACTTTGATGAACCTGTTGAGGCACCAGTTAAAGAAGTTTCAACTGAACCAGAATTTAATAAGAATTTATTAAGAAAGGTTGATGAACTTGAGCTTTCTGTAAGATCTATGAATTGTCTAAAAAATGATAATATTATTTATATTGGAGATCTTGTTCAAAAATCAGAGGGTGAAATGTTAAGAACACCGAATTTTGGAAGAAAATCTTTAAATGAAATAAAAGAAGTGCTAACAGGAATGTCTTTATACTTAGGTATGGAAATTCCGAACTGGCCACCAGATAATATAGCTGAAATGTCCAAAAAATTAGAGGAAGCTATCTAATGAGACATGGAATGGCTAATAAGAAGCTAAATAGAACTTCTGAGCATAGAAAAGCTCTTTTAAAAAATATGCTAAACTCTTTAATAAAATATGAGCAGATTAAAACTACTTTACCAAAAGCAAAGTTTTTAAAACCACAAGCTGATAAATTAATTACATTAGGAAAAAAAGATACCTTACAAACTTCAAAAATGTTAATTTCTCAACTTCAAGACTCAAAATCTGCAAATAAGGTAAAAAAAACTTTATCTAAAAGATATGAAAAAAGAAGCGGTGGTTACACAAGAATAATTAAGGCTGGATTTAGATATGGCGATAGTGCACCAATGGCCATAATTGAATTTGTAGATAGAGATGTTGAAGCAAAAAGAGTTGATAAAAAGAAAAAAGATACAAAAAAAGAAACACCTAAAGCTGAAGAAAAAAAACAAGCAACAGCATAATTTAAAATCATGAAAAAGTCTTATATCGTTGATTCAACGTGCAACGATATGCGGATAGACCGATGGATAAGAAATTTTGTTGGAAAAATTCCACAAGGTTTAATTGAAAAAAACCTTAGGTCTGGAAATATTAAATTAAATAAGAAAAAAATTAAAAGTTCTTATAAGATAAGTGCTGGTGACAAAATTGATTTATTCAATATTAATTTTAAGGAAAATATAATTCAAAAAAAAATTAAGTTTATTCCTTCAAAAGAAATAGTTAAATCAAATGAAAATCAGATTATTGACAATAATGATGATTTTATTGTTTTAAACAAAAATTCTGGTATTTCAGTTCAAGGGGGAACTAAATCAAAAAAAAATTTAGTTGATATATTTGCAAAAAGTGAAATTTTTAAAGATTCTAAACCTTACTCTGTTCATAGATTAGATAAAGATACCTCCGGTGTTTTTATAATGGCTAAAAAAAGAGAAAGTGCTCAATTATTAACTTCTTTATTTAGATTGCGTAGAGTTCATAAAACTTATTTAGCTATTTGTCACGGTGAAATAGAAAAAGATAAAGGCGAATGGAATAATGATTTAATCAGATATGATGGTGATAAAAGAATAATAGAGAAAGCTCAAACTTTTTTTAAAGTTATTGATAAAAATTCTGAAGCTAGTTTAGTTGAACTAAAGCCAGTAACTGGAAGAAAACATCAACTTAGGAAACAATTATATGCAATAGGTCAGCCAATTTTTGGTGATACAAAATATAAATTATCTAATTCTACTAAAGGTATTAATAAAAATTTGATGCTTCATTCTTATCAAATTAGATTCATGATAAAAGATATTAAACATACTTATACAGCACTGTTACCTGATTATTTTAAAAAATTATTAAAAATTAAACGTCTAAATTTTTTAAATTTGAAATAAAATTATCTATTATTTTATCATCAATATTTTTATAACTTTGATTACTTATGTGATATAAATTTGTTACACCTTTATCCTTGATGCCACAGGGTATTATTGCATCATATTTTTTTAAATCATTATTTATATTGATAGAGAAACCGTGATATGCAATCCATTTACTAACTCTAACACCTATTGCTGCAACTTTTTCAATTTTTGAATTATTATTATACCAGATACCAACATTATCTTTATCGGCAAATGTCTCAATATTAAAGTATTTCAATGTATCAATTATTGATTTTTCAATAACAGAAATGAACTTTCTTATATCTTTTTTTCTCTCTTTTAGGTCTATCACGAAATAACAAATTAGTTGCCCTGGACCGTGGTAAGTAATTTTTCCACCTCTATTAGTTTTTACAATTTTAACTGAATTATCAATTATTTCATTTTCATTAAAACTTGTTCCTGCCGTATATAGATCTTCATGTTCTAATATCCATATTAATTGCTTCGATTTTTTTTCATTTACTTCAAGCAATCTTTGTTCCATAAACTCAATAGCCTCATTATATTTTATTGGTTTTTTGGACTTTTTAATCTCTATATTCATTTAAAAATTGTATTCTTTTCATTATGTATTAAAAGTTCCGACTGAATTATAGGTATTTTTATGACTTTAATTAAAAAAATCAAAGACAAAAAAGTCAATTTTGAATTTAATAAAGAATATATCAAAGTAGTCACTGATAAGATTATCAGTAATGACGCTTTATTTATAACTAATTCATTTAAAGAAATGCACCCAGCAGATGCAGCTGATATTATTGAGCACTTAAGTGAAAATGATAGAGAAAAATTAATAAAACTTAATAATTTTAGAATTGATCCTGAAGTTTTCGTTGAATTAAATGAGTCAGTAAAATCTGAAATTATTAAATTTCTTTCTTCCGAAGCGATAGTAAGAATTCTTAAAAATTTGGAGTCTGACGATGCTATAGCTATATTAGAAAATGTTGATGAGAAAGATAAAAACTCAATATTAAGCTCCTTACCACCCAAAGATCGTTTTGCATTACTTGAGGGACTTAGTTATCCAGAAGATAGTGCTGCTAGAATAATGCAAAGAGAATTTACAGCGATTCCAAGTAATTGGTCTGTAGGTCAAACAATTGATTATTTAAGAGAAAATAAAGATCTTCCAGAGCAATTTTTAGAGATTTATATTGTTGACGAAAATTTTAAACCAATTGGTACTGTTCCGTCTTCTAAAGTTTTACGAACATCAAGAGAATCAAAAATGTCTTCAATAATGGATGACACAACTTTTTTAATCCCAGTAGATATGGATAGGGAAGAAGTAGGTAACTTATTTGAAAATTATAATTTAAATTCAGCCTGTGTAATTGATAAAACTAATAAATTGGTTGGAATGATTACATCAGATGATGTGTTAACAGTTTTAAAAGAAGAAGCTGAAGAAGACGCCTTAAGACTTGCAGGTGTAGGGGATGAAGAAATTACCGATGGTGTAATTACTAAAACTAAAAGAAGATTCAATTGGTTACTATTAAATCTTTTTACAGCCTTTTTAGCAACTTATTGTATAAGTTTATTTGGTGCAACAATCGAACAAATGGTTGTTCTTGCTTTTTTAATGCCAATTGTTGCTTCAATGGGAGGAAATGCTGGAATGCAAACTTTAGCTGTAACTGTTAGAACTTTAGCAACGAATGATCTTACAAAAAATAACTTTAATCAAAATATTTTGAAAGAGTTTAATATAGGAATTTTAAATGGGATTATCTTTGCTATTATTAGTTCGTTTATTGTTCAGTTATGGTTTCAAGATATACAACTCTCTTTAATAATTTCTATTTCAATGATACTAACAATGGTAGTTGCTGGATTATTTGGGATTTTAGTTCCAGTAACTTTAAAAAAAATGAATATTGATCCCGCAATAGCATCAAGTGTTTTTGTAACGACGATTACCGATGTAATAGGTTTTGTATCTTTTTTAGGAGTAGGAGCTTATTTTTTATAAAATTATATATTGTCTATTAATCTCACTTTATTAAGAAAATAAGCAATAAAAATTTTTGAGCCTTGAGTTTTAGATGAGATTTTAAGGTTATTAGCATTTCTTAATTCTAAATATTCTACTTTTACATCAAATAGTTTTTTTAAATCATTTTTTTTCTGTTGAAGTAATTTATAAATATTTTTTTTATTTTTTAGTCTATTTTTGAAATGAAATATATGACTAGTTAAATTTCTAGCTTTCTCAATTTGTTTATTATTTAAAAGTGAATTTCTTGAAGATAAAGCTAAACCCTTTTTATCTCGGATCGTTTGACACGAAATAATTTTAGATTTGTATTTTTTTTTAATATAATTTTTAACTAGATGTAATTGTTGCATATCCTTTTCACCCATATATATTTTCCAAGGTTTAATTAAATTTGTTAAACGATCCATAACATCAATAACACCCTCAAAATGTCCTTTTCTAAATTTAGCACACAATATTTGATCTTTTTTATTAAGCTTAATTTTTGACGTTCTTTTTGAATGATAAACATTTTTCTTACTAGGTAAGTATATAAAATTCACCTTCAAATCTCTTAAGATGGACAGATCTTTTTTGATATTTCTTGGATATTTTTCAAAATCTTTTTTGTTATTAAATTGACTTGGATTTACGAAAATACTTACAATTGTTTTATTACACTCTTTTTTTGATCTTTTAATCAATGATACATGGCCTTTATGAAAACTGCCCATTGTTGGCACAAAGCCTAACTTAGAAACATTATTTAACGCCTCATTTAAATCATTATTATTTAATAAAATTTTCATTTGTATAAAACTTTTTAATAAGTAAAACATTTAAATGATTAAACAAGCAATTATTCCACTAGCAGGCCTTGGTACAAGATTACTTCCATTAACAAGCGTTTTTCCCAAAGAGCTTCTACCAATAAATGGAAAACCTGGAATTGAGTATATTTTAGATGAATGTGTTGATGCTGGAATTAAAGAAGTTATTTTTATTATATCAAAAAAAAAAGAAATGATAAAAAATTATTTTTATAACGATGGTTTTTATAAGAAAATAATTAAACAAAAAAAAGATCCAAGAATTAAAAAAGAATATCAAAAAATTATTAGATATAGAAAAATGATAAAATTTGTTTATCAAAACAAACCTCTTGGTACTGGTGATGCTGTCTTGAAAACAAAAAGATATATTAAAGATAAATTTTTTTTAATGCTATTGCCTGATGATCTAATTATAAAAAAGAATTGCTCTAAATCAATGATAAAAATTCATAATCAAAATAAATTTTCAGTAATGGCAAGTATGAATGTTAGAAAAAAGACTGTTTCAAGATGGGGCATATACAAAATGGGAAAAAAAATTGATAAAAGAAATTTTTTTATAAAAGATGTTATTGAAAAACCAACAATAAAAAAAGCACCATCAAATAAAGCAGTAATAGGTAGATATATCATTCCCAAAACAATTTTTAAGATATTATCTAAAATTAAACCAGGTAAAGGTCATGAAATTCATATAACTGATGCTATACAATCTTTAATACATAAACAAAATAAGTTTATAGGCCACAACTTTTCTGGAAAATATTTAGACTGTGGATCTATGAATGGTTATATAAAATCTTCACTAGAAATTTCTAAATTATGAAATTATGCATGATAGGCACAGGCTATGTTGGATTAGTAAGTGGTGTTTGCTTTTCTGATGCTGGAAATAAAGTATATTGTGTTGATAATAATAAAAAAAAAATTGATTTATTAAATAAAGGAATTGTTCCAATTTTTGAACCCGGTCTAGAAGAAATCTTAAAAAAAAATCAGAGACAGAAAAGATTAATTTTTACCACTAACTTAAAAGAGGCAGTAAAAAATTCTGATATAATTTTTATTTGTGTGGGCACTCCCACAAAAAAAAATAGTAATTCAGCTGATTTAAGATATGTCTTTAAAGTTGCAAACGAGTTAAAAAAAATTATAAAAAAATATAAGATTGTAATTATGAAATCTACAGTCCCAGTAACCACTGGTGATAAGATTGAAAAAATTTTAAACAAATTAAAAAATAAAAATTTAATAGATGTAGTATCAAATCCAGAATTTTTAAGAGAAGGAGAAGCCATAAGAGACTTTATTTTTCCGGATAGGGTTATAATTGGTACTGATAGTAAAAAAGCAAACAATATATTAAAATCTCTTTATTTACCCATAATCAAAAAAACTAATAGATATTTTAATACATCTCGTAGAAGTGCAGAATTAATTAAATATGCTTCTAATGCTTTTCTAGCAACTAAAATTACTTTTATAAATGAATTAGCTAATTTATCTGAAAAAACTGGTGTAGATATTAAAGATATATCCCTAGGAATGGGCTCTGACCAACGAATTGGAGATAGATTCCTCAGAGCGGGACCTGCTTATGGTGGATCATGTTTCCCAAAAGATACACGAGCCTTAATAAATATCGGTTCAAAATTTAAGACAGATTTATCAATTGTAAAAAGTGTTGTTAATTCAAACAATAAAAGAAAAATTCTATTAACAAAAAAAGTTGAAACTATTTTAAACGGTAATTTAAAAGGAAAAATAGTCTCTTTTTTAGGTGTTACATTTAAGCCTAACACTGATGACATGAGAGAAGCATCAAGTATACCAATGATTAACTATTTAAACAAAAAAAAATGTAAAATAAAATATTTTGATCCTTCAGGGGAGAAAAAGGAATTTAAAAATTTAAAAAATGTTAAATATTGTAAAAATATTTCATCAACATGTTTAAAAGCTGATTTAGTGATTATTCATACAGAATGGAATGAATTTAAGTTTTTAAATTTTAAGAATTTAGTTAAAAAAGATAACTTTAAGATCTACGATATGAGAAATATTTATTCTCCAACAAAGATGAAAAAGCTAAAAATACAATATTTTGGTATTGGAAGATAAATAATTAATTTAGTTCAAAAATTGCATCTACTTCAACTGAAACACCCAAAGGTAAACTATTAGTACTTACTGCTGCTCTAGTATGCATTCCTGCGTCTCCAAATATTTCAGCAATTAAATCAGAAGCACCATTAATCACTTTTGGTTGTTCCACAAAGTCATCTGTTGAGTTAACAAAACCTGTTAATTTGATGCAGGATTTAATTTTTGATAAGTCGTTATCACAAGCTTTTTTA
>CABXRR010000019.1 GCA_902514695.1 uncultured Pelagibacteraceae bacterium | reverse complement strand
TTAGACCCAGCTATTAAAGGTTTTTTTTTAGGTAAAATAAGTCCACTTTTGTTTTCTTTTTTAGCAACGACCTCATTTTCAACAACTTTTGTCTCAATTTTAGCTATAGGTTTTGGCAATGGCTTCAGTACATCTATTAATAATTTTTTTTGCTTTTCTTCTTTTGTCTGAATTGGCTTTTTAAGAGGAATTATTTCAGAATGTCCAAAATTATTTAAATTTAGCAGGTTAAATAAAATTACAAAAAATAATAATTTTTTAGACATAATCTTTACTATATGAATCAATAATCTATGTTATAAGTATTTATGTTTAAAGGTTCAAATGTTGCTTTAGTCACCCCTTTTAAAAATGATAAACTTGATGATGAAACTTATATCAAGTTAATTCATTTTCACATTAAAAATGGTACAAATGGTTTAGTTCCTGCAGGAACAACAGGGGAATCACCAACATTAAGTCACGATGAACATGAAAGAGTGATAGAATTATGTGTTAAGGAAAGTAATGGTAAATTACCTGTAATTGCAGGAACTGGTTCAAATTCCACAGAGGAGGCAATTTCCTTGACTACTCATGCTGAAAAAATTGGAGCCAATGGTGCTCTTATTGTTACACCATATTATAATAAGCCTACTCAAGAAGGTCTCTATCAACATTATAAAGCCATAAATGACAAATGTGGAATTCCAATAATTATTTACAATATTCCTGGAAGATCTGTAATTGATATGTCTGTTGATACAATGGCTAAATTATATGAGTTAAAAAATATAATAGGAGTCAAAGATGCTACTGGAAATTTAAATAGAGTTGACGAAACATTAAAAAAAATGGGTAATGATTTTATACAATTAACTGGAAATGATGATAATGCATTAGAATTTAATAAAAGAGGTGGTGTTGGAGCTATAAGTGTAACGGCAAACATAGCGCCAAAACTTTGTTCTGAATTTCAAAAATTTTCAATAATGAATGATGATAAATCAAACTCTGAAGCTCTAAGACTTAATGAAATTTTACAACCTGTTCATCATTCAATGTTTGTTGAAAGTAACCCAAGTCCAGTAAAATATGCTGCAAAATTATTAAAACTTTGTGAGGATGATGTAAGACTTCCGTTAGTAAAAGTAACAAATCCAACCAAAGAAATTATAAAAAAAGCTCTTAAGTCTGCAAGTTTGATTTAATGAAAAAAAAAACCAACCCTGGTTTAAAAATAATTTGTTTAAACAGAAAAGCAAGTTTCAATTATTTTTTTGAAGACCTATTAGAAGCGGGTATTGTTCTAAAGGGTTCAGAAATAAAGTCGGTAAGAGATGGTAAAGTAAATATTGCCGATTCCTACGCAGTAGAAAAAGATGGTGAAATAATTTTAATTAATTCTCATATTGCATCATATAAACAAGCAAGTTATTCAAATCACCAACCTACAGATGATCGCAAACTTCTTCTTAATAAAAGAGAAATAAATAAACTTATAGGAAAAATGCAAAGAGATGGTCTTACAATTGTTCCTACAAAAATGTATTTTAAAAAAGGAAAAGCTAAAATTGAACTTGCTGTTGCGAAAGGTAAAAAACAATTTGATAAAAGAGCAGTAAAAAAAAATAGAGACTGGAATCGTGATAAATCAAGATACATCAGAAAATCAAGTTAATATTATTTATTTAGGAATAGGATCTAATTTAGGTAATAAAAAACTAAATATAGAAAAAGCTAAATTTGAGTTAACACAAAATAATATTAATATAATTAAATCTTCAAGTTATTATAAAAGTTTTTCATGGCCAAATACTAAAGATCCAAAATTCTTAAATATTGTTATAAAAGTTGATACAAATTTAAAGCCTATTGAATTATTAAAAAGATGTAAGAATATTGAAACTTACTTAGGTAGAAAAAAATCCCTAAGAAATTCACCTCGTATATGTGATATTGATATTTTAGATTATAACCAAATTATAAAGAAAAACGGAATATTCTTACCTCATCCTAGAATGCATAATAGAAATTTTGTTCTCCTTCCATTATTTGAGATCAATAAAAATTGGACACATCCAGCCACAAAACATCACATTAAAAGACTTATTTCATCTTTGTCATATCGAGACATTACATCTATTAAACAAATTTAATTTAGTGATATAATAAACTATGTTAAATTCTGAGGACTTAATAAATAAAGTAAAGGTTTATAATAAGTTTTTAAATCCTGAAAAATTAAATAAAGCTTATAACTTTGCTGTAAAGGCCCATAGTAATCAAAAAAGGGCCTCTGGAGATCCTTATTCAGTTCACCCGATTGAGGTAGCTAACATCTTGACAGAACTAAAATTAGATAGTGCAACAATTACAACTGGTTTATTACACGATACTATAGAAGACACTTATGCAACTTACGAAACCATAAAAGGTGAATTTGGTGATGAAGTTGCAGATTTAGTTGATGGTGTTACAAAAATATCGGTATTAGAAAATAACGCTGCAACTAATTCAAAAGCTGAAAACTTTAGAAAACTAATTTTAGCAACATCAAAAGACATAAGAGTCTTATTAGTTAAAATTGCAGATCGATTACATAACATGCGAACAATTAAAGCAATTAACAAGGATGATAAAAGAAAAAGAATTGCTCAAGAAACAATGGAAATTTATGCGCCACTTGCTGACAGAATGGGAATGCATAGAATCAGAGATGAACTTGAAGATCTTTCTTTTGAAATTCTTAATAATGATGCAAGAACATTAATTCAAAAAAGACTTGATGAAATTAAATTGGATAAAAGAAATATTTTTGAAAATTTATCTACTGAACTTAATAAGCTCTTAGATAAAAATAATATTAAAACTAAAATTTTTGGTAGAGAGAAAACTCCATTTTCAATTTGGCGCAAAGTTCAAAAAAAAAGAGTTTCACTCGAGCAAATTACAGATATTATCGGATTTAGAATTATTTTAGAAAATATTGATGACTGTTATAAAACTTTAGGAATTATTCATAAAAAATATAATTGTATCCCAGGTAAGTTTAAAGATTATATATCTTCAGCAAAAATTAATGGATATAAATCTATACATACAGCAGTTATTGGTTCAAACAAAAAACCTATTGAGATTCAAATAAGAACCAAAGAGATGCATGAATTTGCAGAAAGAGGTATTGCCTCACATTGGCAATATAAATCTTCAGAAAAATTTAATTCGCTAACTTGGAAAGAATATGATTGGTTAAAAGATTTGGTCGAGATTATTGAAAAAAATGAAAATCCTGAACATTCATATGAGTATACAAAGCTTCAAATGTTTCAGGAAAATGTTTTTTGCTTTACACCAAAAGGATCAGTAATTAAATTACCTAAGGATGCAACACCAATAGATTTTGCTTATGCTGTACACACAAAAATAGGTGATAACGCTATAGGTTGCGAAATAAACGGTAATAAAAGTGAACTACAAACAATTTTGAGAAACGGTGATCGTATAAATATAATTACATCTAAAAATCAATCTCCATCTCTGCACTGGATACCAGTAACAAAAACTGGAAAAGCTAGAGCTGCTATAAGAAGATATTGGCATGAAAGAGGTGAAAAAAAACAAGAAAGAATAAAAAAATACAATACAACACTGTGGATTTCTTTACCTGATAAGCCAGGTCAATTAGGTAATATAAGCTCATTAATAGGTGAACATAAACTTAATATTTCCAATCTAGAGATGGCTGGAAAAAACCCCAATTATATTAATTTTAAGTTTCAATTAATAATTAGAGATCTTAAGAATTTTACTAATTTTATTGCAGAGCTTAAACAAAAAGGTATAAAATTTAAGATAATTAGACACGAAGATAAAAGAAATGCTTTCACACAAAAAATCCTTAAATATTTTAAAAAAAACTAACGCTTTATTAGAAGGTCATTTTATTTTATCCTCTGGATTACATTCATCTATATATATTCAGTGTGCAAAACTTTTAAGTTTTCCTACACTAGCTAACAAAATTTGTAAATCTTTGTCTTTAAAGATAAAAAAAAATTTTAAAAAAATTGATATAATTTTAGCTCCAGCGATGGGTGGTGTAATTATTGGCTACGAAATAGGAAAACTTCTTAAAAAAGAAACTATTTTTTGTGAGCGGGTAAATGGTAAATTTGTTTTAAGGAGGGGTTTTAAAATAAAAAAAGGATCTAAAGTTTTGATTATAGAAGATGTAATAACTACAGGTAAATCAAGTATGGAATGTGTTAAAATTATTAAAAAAGCAAAAGCTTCATTGGTAGGTTTTGCAAGCATCATAGATAGATCTACAAAAAAAAACTTAAAAATTAAGAAAAATATTGTTTCTCAATTGAAGATTGATGTGCCAACTTTTAAAAAAAATAAATTACCAAAAAATTTAAAGTTAATTCCGATAACAACACCTGGAAGTAGATTTATTAAGTGAAACAATTGGGAGTCAACATTGATCATATAGCGACATTAAGAAATGCTAGAGGTGAATTTCATCCTGATCCAGTTTATGCCGCTAAATTTGTTAAAAAAGCGGGTGCAGACTCAATTACAATTCATTTAAGAGAAGATAGAAGACATATTAAAGATTTGGATGCAAAAAAAATATGTTCCTTAGATAATCTTAAAGTAAATTTAGAAATTTCAACAAATCCAAAAATCGTTGATATAGCTTTAAAAATAAAACCAAATTTTGCCTGTATAGTTCCAGAAAATAGAAAGGAAGTGACCACAGAAGGTGGATTAAATTTAAAAAAAAATAAATTTAAATTAAAAAAAATTATTCAAAAATTAAAAAAAAATAATATCAGATCAAGTTTATTCATAAATCCTTCTATTTCAGATATTCAAATCTCTAAAGAGTTAAATACAGATTGTATTGAAATACATACAGGCCACTTATCAAATTTAATAAAATCAAATAAAAAATATAAAAATGAGTTAAAAAAAATTATCAAATGTTCAGTTTTAGCAAAAAAATTAGGAATTAAAGTGCATGCTGGACATGGATTAGATTATAAAACTACAAAAGTTTTAAGTAAAATAAATGAAATAGAGGAATTTAATATTGGTCATTACTTAATCGGAGAGTCAATCTTTTATGGTCTATCAAAAGTAATAAAAAATTTTAAAAAAATAATTAAGAAATAAATGAAAATATTAGGAATTGGTGTTGATGTAGTTCAAAATAAAAGAATAAGATCTTTAATTAGAAATAAAAAATTTCTTTCAAGAACTTTTGGTGCTAAAGAAATTAAAATTTCTCAAAAATTTATAGATAAGACTAATTATTTTGCTAAAAGATTCGCCGCAAAAGAAGCCTTTACTAAATCCATTGGAACTGGAATGAGAAATAATCTAAATTTTAAAGATATTGAGATTTTAAATGATAAAATTGGAAAGCCTTTTTACTATAAATCAAAAAAAATCAACAATATAATTCATAAAAAGTTTAAGATAAATAATTATGATTTGTTTCTTTCGCTATCAGATGAAAAAGATTACTCAATAGCTTTTACAATTTTACAAACTAAAAATGTTTAATAAAAATTTTTTTATAGAAAATACTAAAACATTATTTTATGCTTTAATAATTGCTATCATCATAAGATCATTATTTATTCAACCATTTTATATTCCCTCTTCATCTATGGAGCCCAATTTACTAGTAGGTGATAGATTGTTTGTAACTAAGTATACTTATGGATATAGCAAACACTCTTTTCCATTTAGCCCCCCCATTTTTAAAGGAAGATTATTTCAAAATGAACCAAAAAGAGGGGATGTCATTGTTTTTAAAACCCCAGCAGACAATAGAACTGATTATATAAAAAGACTTATTGGTTTACCTGGTGACAAAATTCAATTCATAGACTCAAATTTATTTATCAATAATAGTGAAATTCTGAAATCTAGAATATCCAAAAAAGATACAATTTTTTGTGGTAGAAAAAAAATTGATGTCTTTACATTCGAAGAATTGTTACCGAATGGAAAAAAATATAATACAGTATATCTAAAAAATTTTTCTTATCAAAATTCTGATATTTTTACAGTACCAGAAAAAAAATATTTTTTTTTAGGAGATAATAGAGATTGTTCTAAGGATAGCAGATTTTTAACTAGCGTAGGGTATGTCCATGAAGATAATCTTGTCGGTAAAGCCCAATTTATTTTTTTTTCATCAGATAGGTCTATTGGTAGTATTTTTTCATTCTGGAAGTGGAATAAGTCCATAAGATTTAACAGATTCTTTAAAAAAATTAGCTAATGAAAATAGATTATTTATCATTACAAAAAAAAGTAAGAGTTAATTTTAAAGATAAAGATTTATTGATTAAATCTTTAACTCATAAAAGCTTTGATAGAGAAGTTAATAATGAAAAAATTGAATTTTTAGGAGATCGCGTTCTTGGTCTTGTAATTGCTAAAAAACTTTTGGAAATATATCCAAATGAAAGGGAGGGTATATTAGATAAAAAGTTTGCTTCTTTAGTAAATAAAAAAACTTGTTTAGAAATAGCAAAGAAACTTGAATTACAAAAATATATTTTGATATTAAATGCTGATAAAAAAAGAAATTCTATTGAAGATAAAGTTTTAGCAGATAGTTGTGAGGCTTTAATAGGTGCTATTTATTTAGATAAAGGATTTAGTTTCGTTGAAAAAACTATATTAGATTTGTGGTCTAGTAAGATTAAGGAAAGTATAAACACTCAAATTGACTCAAAAACAAAATTACAAGAACTTTCATTAAAGAAATATAAAAGATTACCTATCTATAAGCTTATTTCCAATACGGGCCCAAGACATAAACCGTTAATAAAAGTAGGGGTCAAATTGGTAGAAACGAAATTTTATGTGGCAGAAGGAAAATCAAAAAAAGATGCCGAGCAAAATGCTGCAACAATATGTTTAAAAGATATTAAATAAATATGATTTGGGATGATTTAGGATTTCTATTATCTAAAAATAAATATAATGAAAATTCGTTAATCGCAGAAATATATACAATGAGTCATGGAAAAGTATCTGGGATAATTTTTGGAGGAACGTCTAAAAAAATTAAAAACTATCTTCAAATTGGAAACAATTTACACGTAAATTTCAACTCAAAATCAGAAAATAGGATTGGATATTTTAAAATTGAAATTCAGCAAGCATTTTCACCATATTATTTCGATAATCAAAAAAAATTATCATGTATATCATCAGCCATGCATTTAGTTAGAATACTGACTGCAGAGTCACAAACAAATGAAAATATTTATAAACTAATAGAAAATTTTTATATTTTATTAAAAAAGGATGATTGGATTAAGAATTATATCTTTTGGGAATTAGAATTATTTAAACTTTTAGGTTATGATTTAATATTTAAAAATTTAGTAGATAAAAAAATAATTGATAATAAAGTAAAATATATATCTAAATCTTCCATTGATAAAAAAATTGTACCTAGTTTTTTAATAGAAAAAAGTCTTAATTCTGAAGATTTACCAACTTTACTAGATGGTTTAAAATTAGTTGGTGATTATTTAGAAAAATCAATTCTTAAACCAAACAATTTAAGTCAACCAATTAGTAGATTACAATTTATTAACACTCTGAAGTGATTATCCTATTATTTTATCTAATCTATCAGCATAATAACTGACAATAGCATTAGCGCCAGCTCTTTTGAAAGCAATTAAACTTTCTAAGATTATATTATTATTTACTAGACCTTTATTAATTCCATTAGATAACAAGCTGTATTCCCCTGAAACTTGATAGGCTATTACAGGAATATTAAAATTTTCTTTAACTAATTTGATTATATCCAAATAAGGTAGACCTGGTTTCACCATTACCATATCTGCACCTTCTTTAACATCTAAAGCTACTTCTCTAAGAGCTTCATTACTATTTTTAAAATCCATTTGATAATTTCTTTTATCACTTTTTAAAAGACCCTTTGATCCAACAGCATCTCTAAATGGTCCGTAAAAATTTGAAGCATACTTTACTGCATAGGATAAAATTTGTGTCATTTGATATCCATTCTTATCAAGAGATTTTCTAATTTTTCCTATTCTACCATCCATCATGTCAGATGGTGCCAGTACATCACAACCCATTTGTGCTTGGAGGAGTGATTGGTTTATTAAAACCTCTATTGTTTCATCATTTAAAACGTAGCCCGAATTTAAAAGTCCATCATGACCATGTGATGTGTAAGGATCTAAAGCAACATCACACATTACTCCAATCTTATTTTTGTAACGTTTTTTAATAATTTGTAATGCTTTACAAACCAAATTGTCCTCATTGAGAGACTCTGTGCCTAATAAATTTTTTTTCTTTCTTTCTGTGTAGGGAAACAATGCGACCATAGGAAGTCCTTTTTTAAGAGCTTTATCCACTATTAGAGGTAATTTATCTAAACTATAACGATATACACCAGGCATAGATTTAATTTCTTGCCTCTTATTTTTACCTTCAATCAAAAAAATAGGTAATATAAAGTCATTTGGTGTAAGGTTATTTTCTTCAATTAATCTTCTAGACCAATCATTTTTTCGACTACGCCTAAGTCTCAAACTGGGATATTTTCCTGTTATCATGTTTAAATATATTTTAATAATGCGACAAATGTAATATACAAATATATCTTAAAATAGATATTAAACAATATTAGGAGACAATAAGTTACAAATGAATTTAAATTTTGATGATTTTCAGAAACAAGATATCAAATTTGATATTAATGAATTAAAAAAAGCATATAAAGAGATTTTAGCTATTAAAGGATTTACAGGTGTTAATGGTGTTTCAAACTTTGGTGCTATTTCATTAACCCAAATACCTGGTGACCCAGATTCTATCAAGGGTAACAAAGCTAGAGGAGTATTTTGGACTAAGCCAGATTCTTCTGGTAAAGAGGCAATACGTGACGAAATGATAAATGAAGCCGCTTATTCTGAATTTATTAATGATTACAAAGATACGTATTTTAAAGAGGTCTTCGATGTTCTTTCTTCAAAATATAAATTAGGAAGAGTAAGAGTATTACTTAAAGAACCAAGGTCAACATTGAGTTGGCATAGAGACCCTGAGCCAAGACTGCATATACCAATTATTACAAATCCAGGATCAATCATGGTAATAGATAATGTTGCAAAACATATGCCCGCTGATGGATCAGTTTGGATTACAAATAATACAAAATACCACAATGCCTTCAATGGTGGAGAAGAAAATAGAATTCACTTAGTGGCATGTGTTTTAGATCACAAGTTTAATTAATTTGAAAAAAATATTTATTTCATCAGATCATGCAGGCTTCAAATTAAAAGAACAAATTAAAAAAAATTTTTCAAAAAAATATAAATTTCAAGACTTAGGTCCTAATAACTCTATGATATCTGTCAATTATCCTGATTATGCTCACAAACTATGCAAAAAAGTTAGTAAAAATAGCTCAAATATTGGAATTTTAGTTTGTGGATCAGGTATAGGGATGTCTATGGCAGCTAATAGGCATAAAAAAATAAGGGCAGCAGTGTGTTATTCATTAAAAAATACAAAATTATCTAGATTGCATAACAACGCAAATATTATTACATTGGGTGCTAGGTTAACAAAAAAAAATACTGCTTTGAGATGTATTGAAGTTTTTATGAATACTAAATTTGAAGGTGGTAGACACAAAAAAAGGATAAGAAAGATTTAAAATAATATGTCTAGTGAAACAAAATATTTAAATTCAAATTATGAGGATTTTTTTGAAAAAAGTCTTTCAAAAAGTGATCCAGCTTTATTCAAAGCTATAAATGATGAATTAATTAGACAACAAAATCATATAGAATTAATTGCATCTGAGAATATAGTTTCTCAAGCTGTGTTAGAAGCTCAAGGTTCTGTATTAACGAATAAATATGCAGAAGGTTACCCTGGAAAAAGATATTATAATGGTTGTGAACATGTAGATGTTGCTGAACAATTAGCTTTAGAAAGAATTAAAAAACTTTTTAATTGTAAATACGCAAATGTACAGCCACACTCAGGAGCTCAAGCCAATGGTGCTGTATTTTTAGCATTACTAAAGCCTAACGATACATTTATGGGTATGAGTTTAAATTCTGGAGGTCATATTACCCATGGCTTAAAAATCTCAATGTCTGGTAAATGGTTTAATGCAATAAGTTATGATGTAGATAAAAAATCTGAACTAATTGATTATGATAATGTAGAAAAACTTGCTTTAGAACATAAACCAAAATTAATTATAGCAGGCGGAAGTGCATACTCAAGAGTTATTGATTTCAAAAGATTTAGAGAAATAGCTGACAAAGTTGGAGCGTACTTGATGGTAGACATGGCGCATTTTTCAGGGTTAGTTGCTGGAAAAGGATACCCTAACCCATGTGACTATGCTCACGTTGTAACTTCCACAACTCATAAAGTTTTCAGAAGTGCAAGAGGTGGAATTATTTTATCTAACGATACTGAACTTGGTAAAAAATTTGATACAGCAGTTTTTCCGGGCTATCAAGGAGGACCGTTGATGCATATAATTGCTGCAAAAGCTGCTGGCTTTTTTGAGGCATTAAAACCTGAATTCCAAACTTATATTAAAAATGTTTTAGCAAATGCAAAAATGTTAGCAGAAACTTTAAAAAACAATGGTTTTAAAATTTATTCTGGAGGAACAGACACACATTTGATGTTGGTTGACCTAAGACCATTTAATGTTAAAGGAAATTTAGCTGCTGAAAGTTTATGTAGAGCTAATATTACATGTAACAAAAATGGAATACCTTTTGATGCTGAAAAACCAATGATCACATCTGGTATCAGACTAGGTTCTCAGGCAGCTACTACAAGAGGATTTGGTCTCAAAGAATTTGAAAAAGTAGGTGAATTAATCACTAAAGTTATAAAAGGTTTATCTGAAAATCCTGAAGATAATAGTAAAGTGGAAAATGAAGTAAGAAATGAAGTCGTGAATTTGTGTTCTAATTTTCCAATTTATAAAAATTTAAATAAATGATTTGCTCTATATGTAAAAAGGGTGAAACTTCAGTTGTCGACTCACGCCCAACTGAAGATGGTACGGCTATTCGTAGAAGAAGACTATGTGTTTGTGGAGCACGTTTTACAACCTTTGAAAGAGTTCAATATAGGGAAATAATGGTTGTAAAAAAAAATGGAAGAAAATCTACATTCGATCGTGATAAATTAGCTAAATCTGTTTTTATTGCTTTAAAAAAAAGACCCATAGATACAGAAACAACTGAAAAATTTATCAGTGGGATATCAAGATCTTTGGAGGAATTAGGTCAGAGTGAAATTTCTACTAATACTATTGGAACAATGGTTATGGAAGGTTTAAAAGAACTTGATCCAGTAGCCTATGTTAGATTTGCTTCTGTTTACCGAAATTTTAGAGAAGAAAAAGATTTTGTACAATTTGTGGACAAGCTAGATGTCTACAAAAAAAGATAAATTTTCACCAAAAGATAAAGAATATATGAGACTTGCTTTAAATTTAGCTAGAGCTCGAAGAGGATTAACTGGGGAAAATCCTTCAGTAGGATGTTTAATTGTTAAAGACAATAGAATGATTTCTATTGGGCAAACAGGATTTAATGGAAGACCCCATGCTGAATATAATGCGATAAATAACTCTCTAGAAAAACTTAATGGGTCAAAAATGTATGTAACACTTGAGCCTTGTAACCATTATGGAAAAACACCGCCTTGCACAAACATCATAATCAAAAATGGCATTAGTGAAATCATATATGCAATGGATGATATTGATAAAAAAGTAAAGGGAAAAAGTTTTCAGATTTTATCCAAAGAAAAAATAAAGGTTAAAAAAGGTCTTTTAAAAACTGAGGCAAAAAATTTATATGAATCTTATATTATTAATAGAAATAAAAAATTACCTTATGTAACTGGTAAGATTGCTGTTTCAAGAAATGGGTTAATTTATAGCAAAGGAACTAAAAGAATAACAGATAAGTCATCTGATAAACTTACTCATTATTTACGTTATAAAAAT
>CABXRR010000018.1 GCA_902514695.1 uncultured Pelagibacteraceae bacterium | reverse complement strand
AAAGATAAAAAACTCTTTCTCCCTTTTTAACTTTTTGATCAAGTGAATTTGCTAAAACATCAGCTTTTAACAACATTCCTGTTCCCCCTCCATAGGGAGTATCATCGACTGTTTTGTGTTTATCAGTCGCTGCATCTCTTATGTTTATTACACTTAAGTCCCACAATTTATTAGACAAAGCTTTTCCATAAAGACCTTTAGATAAAGGTCCGGGAAAAACTTCTGGATAAAGAGTGAATACTTGAGCTTGAAACATAGGCAAACTTTATATTATTTTTTTTCCTCTTTAGGAGCTTCCTCTTTTTTAGCTTCTGCTTTAGGAGCTTCTTCCTTTTTAGCTTCTGCTGCCTGTTCTGCTTCTACTTTAGGAGCTTCTTCCTTTTTAGCTTCTGCTGCCGGTGCTGCTTCTGCTATAGGAGCTTCTTCCTTTTTAGCTTCTTCAGATCCTTCTTTTTTTCTATCTTTCTTTGGAATTGCTTTTTGAGGATTGTTTCCATTAGCAGGCATAGGCATTAATTCATTTTCACCTAAAATTCTTGCTACTCTTGTTGTTGGTTGTGCACCTTGGCCTAACCAATACTTAATTCTTTCAGCTTCAAGTCCAATTCTTTCTTTTTTTTCTTTAGGAAGTAATGGATTGAAAAAACCTACTTTTTCAATAAATCTTCCATCTCTTGCAAAACGACTATCTGCTACAACAACTTTGTATACTGGTCTTTTTTTTGTTCCTCCTCTTGATAACCTTAACTTTAACATTTACTCTCCTTTTTTTATTTTAGTTGATTAAGTAATTCTGGTGGTATTCCTTTATCAGACATACCTTTCAGATTTCCTTTAGACATCTTTTTCATCATTTCAGACATCATTTTAAATTGCTTTAGCAATTTATTGATAGTGGCTGGATCTGTTCCAGAGCCATTAGCAATTCTTTTTTTTCTAGAACCATCTATTATTTTTGGGTTCTCTCTCTCTTTTTTAGTCATAGACAAAATTATCGCTTCATTTTTTGTAATAACACTCTCATCTATACCTGCAGCATCCATTTGAGACTTAACCTTAGATACACCTGGCATAAAAGACATAACACCTTCTATTCCGCCCATTTTTTTCATTTGTCGTAATTGAATTAAATAATCTTGCATTGAAAACTGTCCCTTTTTTAAATTCTCTTCAGCTTTTTTAATATTTTCTTCACCTAGATCTTGTGCTGCTTTTTCTACAAGAGATACAATGTCTCCCATTCCCAAAATTCTATTTGCAATTCTATCTGGATGAAATACCTCAAGGTTTTCAATTTTTTCTCCTACTCCTAAAAATTTAATTGGAACTTGAGAAACGAATTTCATACTTACAGCTGCTCCACCTCTCGCATCACCATCCGCTCTAGTTAAAATTATTCCTGAGAGATTTACAGTGTTCTTAAATTCTTTTGCTACAGACGCAGCCACTTGTCCTGTAAGAGAGTCTGCAACCAAAAATGTCTCTGCAGGTTTTATTGTGTTTTCAATTTGTTTGATTTCACTCATCATTTGGAGATCAATCTGTGTCCTACCTGCGGTATCAAATAATATAATGTCAGCGCCATTTAAATTTGCTGCACTGATAGCTCTTTGACAAATATCAGCTGGTTGTTGACCTTCAATAATTGGAAGAGTTAAAATATTATTTTGTTCTCCTAAAGATTTTAATTGTTCTTGGGCGGCTGGCCTGTAAATATCCAAGCTAACCATCATAACTTTCTTCTTTTTTGTACTTTCTAAATACTTTGCAAGTTTTGCTGTTGTAGTTGTTTTACCAGAGCCTTGTAAACCAACTAGCATCATTGGCACTGGTGGGACTGCATTAAGATTTATATCGTTATTTTTTTCACCGAGTAGACTAACCAGTTCATCATAAACGATCTTAACCACCATATCTCCGGGTGATGTAGATCTAATTATCTCTTGTCCTAAAGCTTTTGGCTTAACCTTTTCAATAAATTCTTTAGCTACATCTAAAGAGACATCTGCTTCAAGTAAGGCTTGCCTAATACCTCTCAAACCTTCATCAACTTGATTTTCATCAAGTGAAGGAGCTTTTTTTAAAGAAGAAAAAATTTCTTCGAATTTATTTGTCAAATTTTCAAACATATTTATTACACACAGCAGTAATCGCACTAGTGGGCGAACCCTCGCTGACTAGTGTCGATCTCTTTGTTTCCAAAGACACCGCAAATTTAACGTTTTTGCGGAAACTGCCACAAACTATAATAGAGGTTCAAAAAGTCAATAAATAAGTTAAATAACTATATATGGACATTAAAGCTTTTAAAATGGATGGATTAGGTAATGATTTTGTTATCATAGACAATAGACAAAAAGTTACTGACTTAACAAAAGAACAGATAATTAAAATTTGTGATAGAAATTTTATTGGTTGTGATCAATTAATATTAATTGAAAATGACAACAATGCTGATGCTCGTTTAAAGTTTTTTAATTCTGATGGGGGTGAGTCTGGTGCATGTGGTAATGGTACAAGATGTGTTGCAGATTTAATTTCAAAAGAAAAGGATAAGAAAAATATTACTCTAACTACTCTATCTGGAAATTTAAAATCAGAGATATTAGGAAATAACTTTGTTACAACTGAAATTGGAAATGCAAAAACTAGTTGGAATGAAATTCCTCTTTCTGTTGAGGTAGATACAAAAAATTTAAATATTAAGATTAATGATTTAAATAAAAAAGAATATTCTGGTGGGACTTCTATAAATGTTGGAAACCCACATGTTATATTTTTTGTTGATGAAATTAAAAATTTTGATATTACAAAAATTGGTCCTCAAATTGAAAATCACAAAATATTTCCAGAAAAATGTAATGTTACAATCGCTAAGGTTATAAATAGAAATTTAATCAGAGTTAAAGTTTGGGAAAGAGGGGCTGGATTAACGAAGGCATGTGGAACTGCAGCATGTGCAACAGCATTTGCTGGCAGATTAAATAACCTTACTGATAATAATACAGATATTGAATTTGAGACTGGAAAATTATCAATTTTTATAGATAAAAAAAATTCTATTCATATGAAGGGACCTGTTTCAGATATAAAAGAAATCTCAATAAAATTATAATGGGAATATTCGATAAATTTAAAAAAGGTTTTCAAAAAAGTGCTTCGGCATTCTCATCTGGTCTTAAAGAAATAATTGTAAAAAAAGAAATAGATGATGAAAATTTAAATAAAATTGAAGAATTTTTAATCCAATCTGATGTTGGAATTGAGGCTGCTTCTGAAATAAAGGAAATAATTTCAACTAAGAAAGTAGATCCTAATAAAGATTTAACGTCAGAGATAAATCTAATTTTAAAAGAATATATTATTTTATTAATGAAACCATTGGAGAACAGTTCTTTTTTTTCGAAAAAAGAAAAACTTAATGCAACTTTAATTTCTGGCGTAAATGGTGTTGGTAAAACTACAAGCATTGGTAAAATTGGAAAAATTTTAAAAAGTAATGGTAATAAAGTTATGTTTGCAGCTTCAGATACTTTTCGAGCTGCAGCAATTGAACAATTAGAAAATTGGGCTAATAAAATAAATGTCCAAATTACCAAATCATCTCAAGGATCTGATCCAGCCTCTGTTGCCTATAAAGCTATCGAAGAAGCAATGAATAATAATTTTAATCAAGTTTTAATTGATACTGCTGGAAGACTTCAAAATAAAAAAAATTTAATGGAGGAATACAAAAAAATTGCAAATGTAACAAAAAAAATAGATCCTGGTGCACCACATGATGTTATTTTAGTTTTAGATGCAACTTCTGGACAAAATATTATTAATCAAGTTGAGGAATTTAACAAAATTATTCCAATAACAGGAATTGTCATGACGAAGTTAGATGGAACTGCAAAAGGTGGTATTCTTCTGGCATTAGCTAAAAAATATAAACTTCCAATTATCGCTCTGGGTTTAGGTGAAAAAGAAGATGACTTACAAATATTTGAAGCTGAAAAATTTGCAGAGGCTTTTACTCAAGTTAGTTAATTAAATTACTTGATATAAGTGGTTTATAAAAACTACACTTATAATTATCTTTAAATTTAAAATGACCACAGTTTTTTGCAAAAGAAGATATAATAAAATCAAATTTTCCAGTAGTTGGGTATAGTTCCAATTTTCTTTCAATAATATCAAATTTGAAATTTGCATTTAAACTTTTTACAGCACTAATCATTATTAAAGTTTTGTTGTCTTTTAAAAGATAATAAGCAAAATCATCTGGAAATACTGGGAAATCGTATTCTTCAAGGTAATACTTCGCATGAGATGGAAACCAGTCATAAGATATTAAAGAAGATGAAGATTTAGTTTTATAATCATAAATATAAAGATCTTTTGGATAGTCATTAATATAATTCTCAGACTCACCTCTTGCTAAAATTGAATTTTCTCTACCCTTAAAATACAAAGCAAAATTTTTATTATGAGAATTCATTTGATCTATATGAAATAGATCATCAGGTGAAAAATCATTATCTTTAGCAATAGCAATTTTATTTATAGAAAAAACAAAAATGATTAATAAAAATATTTTACTCACATTGAGAAATTAGAGAATAATATTGAGTTTTATTTGGTTGGAATGTGGCTTAATTTAAACTTTTGAGAAATGATTTAAGTGCATTAACTAACTTTTCATCATATTCCATCATATGATTGTCATATTTAGTAAAATATGAATATTTAGGTTCGTTTGCCATTTCAAAAATTTTTTTACCCATTGAGAATGGAACTATTTGATCTATTTCGCCATGCATTACTAAGATGGGTGAATTTATGTTCTTAATTTTTTTATAATTTTCAAATCTATCTTTAAGTAATAAATTAACTGGAATATAGGGATAGAATGTTTTGGCAGCATCTGTCATAGAAGTAAAGGGTGTTTCTAAAATTATACCAGCATAATTCTTGTTTTGAGCTAAGTGCGTGGCCACACCGGTTCCTAATGACTCCCCATATAAAATAATATTTTTTTCATTTAATCCTTTTTCAGCTAACCAGTTAATTGCACTTTTGCCATCTTCATAAAGACCTTTTTCGGTTGGGTTGCCACTGTTTCCACTAAATCCACGCCACGCTATAATTAAAAAATTAATATTCATATCTTGGAAATGGTTAAGTTTATGAATTCTATTTTCTAAAGATCCCGCATTACCATGAAAATAGATAAGAGTTTTGTAATCCTTAAGATTTTTTTCGTGATACCATCCAAGCAATTCAATATTATCTGAAGTTCTTATCTTAACTTTTTCAATTTTTACTGAAATTTTATCTCCTGAGTAATTATTTTCGTTTGGATGGTAAAGTAAATTACGTTGATAAAAGTATAAAAATACTAAAACAAAGAGATATAATGAGAAGATGATTAAAACTAATTGCAATAAATTTTTCCTAAATTTTTTGAACATTTTTTTTCTTTGCTAAGTATACGCCAATAAATACCAAAACTGTTCCTATCAAATGGTAATTTTCTAACTTTTCTTCAAATAAAAAATAACCGTAAATTGCACCATAAATAGTAAAAATATATAACGTAAATCCAGTCAAAGATGCACCAAGTTTTTTTTGAGCCATTGTGTAAAGAGTAAAGGCAATAATTCCTGGGGAAATCGCTGCAAAAATTATCCACATAAAAAATTCTTTACTAAATACAGTCTTTTCAAAAAAAAATTCTTCTCCAACATAAAATGGCAACAAGCTAACCACACCAAAAAAAGCAATTAATGTGAATCTTTGAAAAATCTTAAGTTTTGTTTTCCAATAAAATAAATAAATTGAATATAGTGCCCACCCTATAGCAGCAGCTAACATCCAAAGATCTCCAATAGTAAAATTTAGATTTATTAATAAATAAAAATCACCTTTAATGATAATTGCAAAAACACCAACTAAACAAGATATAAGCCCAATAATTTTTGTAAGATTGATTTTTTCATTAAAAAAAATACTAGAAATCAGAATTATAAATATTGGAGAAGATGTATATATAATTCCCATATTGGTTACTGTTGTAGTTTGACCTGCTAAAAAAGGGAAAGCACCACAAACTCCACAGCCTGTTGCTCCTAAGAAAAAAAGTTTTTTATATTCCTTTTTCATTACCTTAAAATTTTTTTTTAAAGATGCGTAAGTAAAAGGTAAAAGAATCAGAAAAACTAATGTCCATCTCCAAAATGCCAAAGAAATTGGCGGAACATATTCAACACCACCTCTAGCTACAACTAGATTTGATGCCATAAAAATGGGCTGAATAAATAAAAGTGAAAACGCAAAAAAATTATTAGCTTTCATGCTCAATGATACTTACTTTTGGATTAATTATTTTTTATCAAAGAAAGCTTCATACACCATCATAAAAATTGCAATACCCATTAAAATATAAACAGGTAATACATCAAAAAAACCTATCATTGTTGATCTAGTTAATGTAGTGGCTAAACCAACTAAAAAAGCAATGGCAAGTAAAGAACCTAAAAGT
Source organism: uncultured Pelagibacteraceae bacterium (assembly GCA_902514695.1). Taxonomy (GTDB): domain Bacteria; phylum Pseudomonadota; class Alphaproteobacteria; order Pelagibacterales; family Pelagibacteraceae; genus Pelagibacter. Next base: position 6,406 of record CABXRR010000018.1, on the reverse strand, counting down.
GTTGTGAACTTTTGCATTTTAATTATTACATTCCTTTTCTAACCAATTAGCAACCCCTAAAAATCTGTGATCATCATAACGATCTCCTATTAATTGAACTCCTAATGGTAAATTATTTTCACCTTCAAGTAATGGAAGAGAAATACAAGGTGTTCCTAGATAAGACCATACTTTATTGAATTCTGCTGTTCCAGTACTCTTCAAGCCTTTTGGTGCGACCCCTGGGCTGGAAGGTGATAACACGCCGTGATAATCCTCAAAAACTTCTTGATAAGATTCATAACTTCTTTTTTTAAAATCGATTGCCTCAGCGTATTCTTTTGCAGAATATTTATTACCTTTAGCTATTGCAGTTTGCATATATTTTGAAAGTTTAGATTTGTATTTTTTATAATATATTCCAAAATTATTAGCTAAGTCAGTTTCATGAATAATTTGATGATATTTATGAATATCTTTAAAATATGATGGAGTATCAAACACTTCAATATTTTTAAATGACTTAATAAAATATTCAAAAGACTCTCTAGACTTTTTATCAATTATTTTCCAATAATCTGATTTATAAAAAATAAACTTTGGTTCATATGTGGGTCCTTTTTTTGTTTCCTCTAAAATATTTTCAGCTGAATAATAAATAGTAGCTGGATCATGATGATCCTTTTTAATTAAAACTTTTGCTAGTAATGCTACATCTTGAACTGTTTTTGCAAACATGCCTATATGATCTAGTGCATAAGATGTTCTTAAAACACCATTTCTTGAAATCAAACCATAACTAGGTTTATAGCCCACAACTCCACAGTAAGATGCTGGTCTAATAATTGATCCTCCTGTTTGAGACCCAACTGAAAGCGGTGACATTAGTGATGCAACAGTTGCCGCTGATCCACTCGAAGAGCCTCCTGGTGTACGAGAGTAATCGTGAGGATTTGTAGTTTTTGGTGGGCCAAGATACGCCAACTCAGAAGTGTTTGTTTTACCCATTACAATCGCTCCAGCTCCATGTAAAAGTTCAACTATCTCTGCATTTTGAGAATAAGATTTACCTTTTCTAATTACTGTACCGCATTCAGTTGGCATATCTACAGTACCAATAATATCTTTTATCGCTACAGGAACTCCATGTAATGGACCCACTGGTTTTCCAGATTTTCTATGTTCGTCTGCATCTGCAGCTTTTTCTAATAAAACCTTTTTATCAAAATGAGCCCAAGCTTTGATGTCTTTTTCAAATTTATTTATTCTTTCAATATATTTTTCACACACTTCAATAGATGTTAATTGACCACCTTTAATTTGTGAGGCCATCTCCTCAACACTGAGTGAAAATATATCAATCATTTTTTAGTCAGCAAACAATACATCTGGCAACCATAAAGCTATTCCAGGAAACATATACATTAAAAACATTCCAAAAATTACAATACCTAAGAATGGCATAATCCCTTTAAATATTTCCAATAATTCAACATTTGCCTTTTGAACTCCTTTTAAATAATAAGCAGACATTGCCATTGGTGGGGTTAAAAAAGATGTCTGTAAATTTAAAGCAATTAACATTGCAAAGAAATATGGATTTACATTAAAAATCTCTAAAAGAGGCAAAAATATTGGAACAAATATAATTAAAATTTCAGTCCACTCTAAAGGCCAACCTAAAAGAAAAATTATTATTTGAGTTATTACTAAAAATTGCCAAGTTGATATATTTATTGATGTAAAAAAATGTTCAAAAACTTCATGTCCTCCTAAATAAGAAAATACAGATGAAAAAGTCCAAGACCCTATAAACAGCCACATAATCATAGCAGTTGTCTTTGCAGTTAAAAAAACTGACTCCTTAAAATTTTGCCATTTTAATGTTTTATAAAACCAAGATAAAAGAATTGCACCAAATGCTCCAGCTGCTGCTGCTTCTGCTGGAGTTGCTATTCCTGCCAAAATTGTTCCAAGAACTAACATTATCAGACCAAATAGAGGCACAAAAGAAACTAATACCTCTTTTAAGATTTCTGCCCTTGGCGGAATATCTTCTGCTGGGGGTCTGGGTGCTATGGATGGATTGAGCCAAGCTCTAAAAACTGCATAAGCAATATATAAGCCTGCCAACATAAGTCCTGGAAAAATTGCAGCTGCGAATAATCTAAGTGGTGATAATTGTGCAATTACTGAATAAACAATTAACATAATACTCGGCGGAATTAAAATTCCTAAACATCCACCAGAACAAATAATTCCTGATGCAAATTTTTTATCATACCCTGCCTTAACCATCGCTGGCCACGCAAGTAATCCCATTAAAGTTACCACTGCTCCAATAATTCCTGTTGCTGTAGAAAATAAAGTACATGTTATTAATGCAGCTACAGCCATAGAGGCTGGTAATCTATGTGCTGCTAATCTAATGGCAAAAAATAACTTTGCTACAATTCCTGCCCTTTCAACTAAATATCCCATGAATAAAAAAAGTGGCACCGCTGTTAACACATTATTATCCATGACCGTATAAGTGTTTTTTACAAATAAAGAAAATATTCTATTATCAAATAAATGATCCATTAAAACTGGATCGTAGTAGGCATAATAACCAAAGGCTATACCCATAGCCATCAAGGTGAATGCTATAGGAAATCCTAGTAAGACTGCAAATAAAAATACACCCATCATTAAAATTGCTACTTCAGGATTACTTAGACTAAACAGCATTTTCTTTATCTTCCTCTTGAGATGTTCTCATTAAAATTTTCTCTGTTTCCTCTGCTACAACCATTCTTGCAGGCCATTGACCAGATTGAATGCATAGTATTGATCTAAATACTTCACTGATACCCTGGATTATCAGTAGAATACCTGCAGCGGGTATCATAGATTTTACCATGTAAATTTGAATCTGCGCAGGACTACTCCAACTAGTTTCTTTTATCTTCCAGGCTTGAGCTGCATATTCGTATCCATAAAAAGCTAAAGCAATTACTCCTGGAAAAAAGAAAATAAAATATAAAATTAAATCTATCCATGCCTGAGTTTTTTGACTAAACAATCTGTAAATTACATCACCTCTTACATGGGCCTCTGTTGCTAAACAATATGCTCCTGACATCATTAATATTGCTCCATACATCTGCATACTAAAATCAAAATTCCACAATGTTGGTGCATTGAAAGCATAGGCCATAACAACCTCATAGACTGTACCCCCCATTAAAATAACTATGCACCATGAAAAAGCTTTTCCCATTGAGGTGCTTAAAGTATCAGCAAATCTTATGAAGGATTTCATCATAGCTTTTTAAGGTATATTAAATTTGGTTAAAAAAAAAGGGGGTTTTTAAACCCCCCTTTTTTAAATATTTGAAAGTTAATTAAATTTTAACTTTTGCTATTGGACCAAACTCATTTTCATAAGCCAATTTGTAGTTCGGTTGATTCATCAACAGATACTTCATTGTTCTCTTAGCGTATGCTTTTTGAGATGCGATAATTTTCTTGAAAAAAGGATCTTTTCCAGAAAACTCAGCAACTATTTTATCCCAACCTTTTAGTTGTTCAGCTAAAATAGCATCAGATGTTTGATACACATTAACCTTATGCTCATTCATTAACTTACCTAAGTCAGTTGAATATCTAACTAAAGCTTTGAAGTAGTTATCTGAGTTTGCAGCATAAGCGGCATTTTTCAAGATAGCTTGATGAGCAGGTGAAAGGCTGTTGTATCTCTTCTTGTTCACCGGTATCTCAAACATTTCTTGAGACTGGTGGAAACTACCTAAGTGATAGTGCTTCGATACATCTTGCATTCCAAACTGTGAGTCTGATGTTGGGTTGTTAAATTCAGCAGCATCAATCAAACCAGTTTTCATAGCTGGTTGAATTTCACCACCTGGTAATTGTCTTACGACCATTCCCATCGCAGTTAAAACGTTAGTCGCAAGACCAACAGTTCTATACTTCATTCCTTTAACATCAGATACTTTTGTTACGTTCTTTTTGAACCAACCGAAAGGTTGTGCTGGCATAGGCATATGAAAGAATCCAATATAATCGAATCCTACTGAAGCTACTGCTTCTTCATATAATTTTCTTCCTCCACCATACTCCATCCATCCCATAACCTCTTGAGATGACATACCGTATGAAGGACCAGTTCCAAAAAGAGAAGCTGCAGGATTTTTACCATACCAATATGCTGTCACCCAGTGACCCATATCCAGGTTTCCATCACTTACCGCTGCTCCGATTTCTGAAGTTTTTACAACTGCTCCAACTGGCTGAAGATCTATTTTTAAAGATCCTCCAGACATGTCGCTAACCATTTTTGCATAGTCTCCTGCCATTTCAAAAAAGATATTAGCACCTGATGGCCAAGCAGCTTGCATCTTTAATGTTACTGGAGCTGCATGTGCTATGTTAGGCATTGCTACTGTTGCAGCAGCAACAGCACCGGCTTTAGCAGCAGTTTTAAAGAACTTACGTCTTGAAGATGTTTTAACCTTCAATGATTTATTTTCTTTTGTCATTATTACTCCTATTAAAGTTAATTAACTCAAATAATTTAAACATAGATTTAGATTGGAGTCTTTCTAAAAATACAGCGCATATGTCGCAAAGTTTAATTAAATACAATCCTTAGTAGAATTAATTTACTTTGTTTAAACATTTTCCTGTATCAAAAAATTCATTAATATTATCAATGGCTAAATTTGCCATTGCTATCCTAGTATCTTTAGTTGCACTTCCAAGATGAGGCAAAATAAATGCTGATTTAATCTTTAAGTAACCTGGGTTTAAATTTGGTTCATTTTTATAGACATCTAAACCAACAGCATAAATTTTTCTTCTATTTAAAGCATCAATTAAAGCTTCATCATCAACAATATCACCTCTTGCAACATTTGTTATGACTGCTCCTTTAGGAAAAAACTCAACTGTTTCTTTATTAATCATGTTTTCTGTCTCTTTAGTTGCAGGACAGCAAATAGACAACACATCCGAAACAGAAAAAAGACTTTTTATACTTTCGTGATAAACTGCTCCATCTGCTTTTTCCTCATTTAATTTTGAGCGATTATGATAATGAATTATCATTCCTAAAGATTTAGCAATCTTAGCTATCTTTTGTCCTATTCTTCCCATTCCTAAAATACCAAGTCTTGTACCAGTTAACTGTTTACCTATTAAATAATCTGCTGACCATTTCCATCCACCCTCTCGTGCTGATTCTATTCCCTCAGCTGCTCTTCTGCATGCTCCTAAAATTAGGAGAACTCCAATTTCTGCAGTTGCGTCTGATAAAACCTCTGGGGTATTTGTAACCGTAATACCTCTTTTTTTTGCTGCGTCTAAATCAATATTTCCAAATCCTACTGCAAAATTTGAAATGATCTTAATAGTATCTGGTAACTTATCAATTGTTTCTTTATCAAGTTTATCAGTTAACGATGAAAGAATACCATCACAGCCTTGACTCATCTCTATTACTTTTGACTGAGAATATAGCTCATCGTTTGTATTAAAAATTGGATTAAACGTTTTTGAGGCTTTGTCCTCACTTTCTTTAATTAATTTTCTTGTAATTAAAATTTTTTTCATGAAAATTTTACCTTTTAGTTTAGATCAAATATCTTTCCTGGATTCATTATATTATTTTGATCTATACTTCTTTTAATCATCTTCATAACTGGAATATTATCACCATGTTCTTCTAATAAATATTCTTTTTTATGAAGACCTACTCCATGTTCGCCAGTAATAGTGCCATTTAACTCTAAGGCTTTTTTAATCAACAAATCATTAAACTCTCTGATTTTTTTATACATTTCTTTTTCAGCTGGATCAAAAGGTAAAAGTACATGAAAATTTCCATCTCCTAAATGTCCCACCATTGGTGCTCTAAGATCAAATTTTTTTGCTTGTTCTTCTGCATAATTTACACACTCAGTAATATTTGAAATAGGTAAACACACATCCGTTGAATAAACTCTTCCATTATTAATTAAAGCTTTTACTGAATAATATACATCCCATCTTGCTCTCCAAAGTTTATTTCTTTCCTCAAGATCTTTAGCCCACTTAAAAGAACTTCCATTATTATCTTTTGATAATTCTTCTACAATTTTAATATTTTCATTATTTGATGCCTCAGATCCATGAAATTCAAAAAATAATGTTGGAACTTCCTCAACGTCTTTTAATTTTGAATACCTTATACTTATTCCCATTTGGTCTTTATTAAGCATCTCAATTCTAGCAATAGGAATACCATATTGGATTACTTGTTGAGCAGTTTTAACTGCACTTTCCAAAGTTGGAAAATGACATACAGCGGCCATTATACTCTCAGGTATGGGCGATAATCTTAGTTGAACTTCAGTTATAATCCCTAATGTGCCTTCAGAGCCAATAA
>CABXRR010000017.1 GCA_902514695.1 uncultured Pelagibacteraceae bacterium | reverse complement strand
TGCTTTATCTCATGTTGCAGAAGAAATTTTAAACATAAATCATTCTAAATGTATTACTTTTTTCATCTTGCCTACTTTAGATTATTTAAACAATAAAAATAAGAAAGATTTAAAAGACTTTGATTTTAAATTGGTAAATTATATAAGAGAACTAGTAAAATTAGTAAAAAAAAAAGAAAATTTTTCAAAATTGAATTCGTTAATTTCAGATGAGAAAAAAATTGAAAAATTAATTAAAAAATCACAAAACGATCTATGTTGGAGGTTATATAAAAATAACATAGATATAACTTTATTAAAAAAATGTCTCTTAAATGCAAAATATTGAAAAAAAGATAAGAGATCTTTTAAATCAAGATCCCTATAAATTAGATTTAAAAATTAAAAAAAAAAAAATTCTAGATATTTTTAGGCATCAAATTAAACATCATATTAAAAATTGTCCAAGCTATAGAATTTGGTATAAAAAAAATTTCTTTATGAAACCTGAAAAAATAGTTAATTTTAAAAGCATTCCTTACCTCCCAAGCACAATATTTAAAATGTTGAATCTTAAAAGTTCAAAATTTTCATCAAAAGTAATTAGCTCTAGTGGTTCAACTGGACAACAAAAAAGCAGAATTAATTTAGATAGCAAAACTTCAAATTTACAAAAAATTTGTTTAACAAAAATTTTATCTAGTGCCTTAAATAATAAAAGAAGACCATTTTTTATAGTGGATATAGAGCCAAGTGAAAATTTTAATCAAAACACAATATCTGCAAGATATGCGGGAATGTCTGGATACTTAATGGCTGCAAGTTCAAAACATTACCTGTTTAAACTTGATAGTGATAAAAAAATAATTTTAAACAAAGAAACATTTTCTCGATTAAAAAAAGTTTTTAGATTAGAGCCAATTGTAATTATTGGATATACTTATATGCTTTGGAACTATTTATTTCAAAATGATGAATTTAATTTTAAAAAAATGTTATGTCACAAAGATACAAAAATTTTACATTTTGGCGGATGGAAAAAACTTGAGAAAAAAAAAGTTTCGAAGGAAGATTTTATTAAAGAAGTTAAAAAAAAAATAAATATAAAATCAAACAATATACTAGATATTTATGGTTTTTCAGAACAACTAGGAACTATATACGTTTCTAAAGGACTAAGGGGATGCGAGGTTTCTTCATACTCACATCTTTTAATAAGAGATCCAAAAACATTAGAGGTTGTAAAAGATGGAGATATTGGTTTTATACAATTTTTATCAATATTGCCTCTAAGTTATCCTGGATTTTCTATATTAACAGATGATATTGGTTATATTTCTAAAAGAGAAGTTATTAATAATGTTGAAAAAATTGAATTTAAAATTCATTCAAGACTAGATAAAATGGAACCTAGGGGTTGTGGGGATACACTTCCAGCTAATTACTATGTATAAAAATATGCAAATTCTTTTTTCAAATAAAAAAAGTAAAAAAAATTCAATAAAATATTTCTTTGAAAAAAAAAATCCTTTAGTTGATAGAAATATAGATGAAATTATTGATGTTTTTAATGAAATTTCTTATTACTGGGTTTCTAAAAAATTCAAATTAAAAGGTATCTTTATAAATAATTCAATGGGATTTATTATACCCTGGTTAAAAAGAGAAAACACACTTAAACTATTAAATTTAAATTTTAATAATTACAAATCATTGAATGATCCTGTTCTAAATAATGATCAAAAATTAAAAATTTTTGCTCGTCCACAAGGGACAGCTCTACATTGGTTGGCTGGAAATGTGCCAGTAATTAGTTTGATCTCTTTATTTCAGGGAATTCTAACAAAAAATAAAAATATAATTAAAGTTTCTAAATCATATAAAAAAATTTTACCTCAAATTTTTGAAGATTTGAAAAAAAATATTAAAGTGAGCAAAGAAATTAAAAGGACTTTTTTAGATATACTCAACTCAATTTTAATTATTTATGTTGAGCATGATGATGAATTAAATTTAAATTTTTTATCTAAAAACTCTGATGTGAGAATTATTTGGGGAGGGAAAGAATCTGTAACAAAAATCTCAAGTTTGCCAAAAAAAATTAATTGTAAAGATATTATATTTGGACCAAAAGTATCTATGGCTTACATTTCAAAAAATAAACTTAGAGATCAAAAAAATTTAAAACAGTTTTCAGAATTATTTGTGAACGATGTTTTTAATTTTGATCAACTAGGTTGTAATTCACCACATAATTTATTTATTGAAAAAGGGTCAAAGTATAAATTAACAGAAATATCAAAGGAAATTTCAAATACTTTTAAAAACAAATTAAAAAAAATAAAGACTAATACTGACCCTGTTAATAAATATAATATACTAGTTAAAAATTTTATTCATAGTTTGGAAAAAAACAATAAAGTTTCAAGAGATAAAAACTTTGAGTGGAATATTTTTATAAATAGCAAAGCTAAAGCTGAAGATCCTTTATACAACAGAAGTATATTTATTAGCTCTGTTAATAATATTAAACAACTGTCGAATTTGTTACCAAATAACACACAATCTGTTGGTCTTTATGTTGAAAAAAATGAAAAAAATAAGATCGTAAAAAATTTATCTTACAATGGAGTAGATAGGTTTCCAGACATAGGTCTAATGTCTCTTTATACAAATCCATGGGATGGATATTTACCAATGCAAAATATGGTAAGATGGATCTCTTATTAACAATATCTTTGATATAAAATTTTTTTCAGTGCATAAATCAAGCCAATTGAGCTATTAGTACTGGTCAGCTACACGCATTACTGCGCTTACACATCCAGCCTATCAACGTGGTGGTCTACCACGGCTCTATAGGAAGAACTAGTTTTGAGGTGAGTTTCCCGCTTAGATGCTTTCAGCAGTTATCTCGTCCATACTTAGCTACCCGGCACTGCAGCTGGCGCTACAACCGGTCCACCAGTGGTATGTTCAACCCGGTCCTCTCGTACTAGGGTCAACTCCTCTCAATTCTTCTACACGCATAGCAGATAGGGACCGAACTGTCTCACGACGTTCTGAACCCAGCTCACGTACCACTTTAATTGGCGAACAGCCAAACCCTTGGGACCTGCTCCAGCCCCAGGATGTGATGAGCCGACATCGAGGTGCCAAACACTGCCGTCGATATGAGCTCTTGGGCAGTATCAGCCTGTTATCCCCGGCGTACCTTTTATCCGTTGAGCGATGGCCCTTCCACTCAGAACCACCGGATCACTATGACCGACTTTCGTCTCTGCTCGACTTGTCAGTCTCACAGTCAGGCAGGCTTATGCCATTGCACTCTACGAACGATTTCTGACCGTTCTGAGCCTACCTTCGCACGCCTCCGTTACTATTTGGGAGGCGACCGCCCCAGTCAAACTACCCACCATACAATGTCTTGATGCCGGATAACGGCAATCAGTTAGATATCAAGAAAAACAAAAGAGGTATTTCACTGGTGACTCCACAAAAGCTGACGCCTTTGCTTCAATGTCTCCCTCCTATGCTAAATATGTTTTTCCTAACACCAATGTAAAGTTGCAGTAAAGGTGCACGGGGTCTTTCCGTCTAACTACGCGAACTCCGCATCTTCACGGAGAATTCAATTTCACTGAGTTGATGTTGGAGACAGCGGAGAAATCGTTACGCCATTCATGCAGGTCGGAACTTACCCGACAAGGAATTTCGCTACCTTAGGACCGTTATAGTTACGGCCGCCGTTTACTGGGGCTTCAGAAATGAGCTTGCACCCATCGCATTAACCTTCCAGCACCGGGCAGGCGTCAGACCCTATACATCCACTTACGTGTTAGCAGAGCCCTGTGTTTTTGATAAACAGTCGCTTCTCCCTGGCTTGTGCCACCTTTCCATAGTTGCCTACAAAAAGGTCTTCCTTATTCCGAAGTTACGGAAGCATTTTGCCGAGTTCCTTCAACATCATTCTCTCAAGCGCCTAAATATACTCTATTAATCCACCTGTGTCGGTTTAGGGTACGGTCTAATGATGGAGCTATTTCTTGGAACCTTTTCGCGGCAAATTCAATCCATTAAGAATTCACAACTTACAAGATCCGTCACTACCATCTGGTTAAGGAATATTAACCTTATTTCCATCGACTACGGCTTTCGCCCTCGCCTTAGGTGCCGACTAACTCTGCGCGGATTAACCTTGCGCAGAAACCCTTGGATTTTCGGCGAAGAAGTTTTTCACTTCTTTTATCGTTACTTATGTCAGCATTCGCACTTCTGATACCTCCAGGATCCTTCACAGGTATCCCTTCACAGGCTTACAGAACGTTCCGCTACCAGTTATAATTTTCGAAAAAATTATAAATCCACAGATTCGGTATATGATTTTAGCCCCGTTACATCTTCGGCGCAGAAACTCTATTAGACCGGTGAGCTGTTACGCTATCTTTAAAGGATGGCTGCTTCTAAGCCAACCTCCCGGCTGTTAAGGAATTTCCACATCCTTTCACACTTAATCATAATTTGGGGACCTTATCTGGTGGTCTGGGCTCTTTCCCTCTCGACCATGGACCTTAGCACCCACAGTCTGTCTGCTGAAGAACAATGTTTAGCATTCGGAGTTTTATTAGGTTTGGTAAGAATCTCTTCCCCCTAGCCCATTTAGTGCTCTACCTCTAAACATCTATTTATTCAACGCACTACCTAAATAGTTTTCGCGGAAAACCAGCTATCTACGAATTTGGTTGGCCTTTCACCCCTTACCACAAGTCATCCAAAGACTTTTCAACGTCAACTGGTTCGGTCCTCCGGCAAGTGTTACCTTGCTTTCAACCTGCTCATGGTAAGCTCATTCGTTTTCGGGTCTAATCCATTAAACTAATCGCCCTATTAAGACTTGCTTTCGCTGCGCCTACACCTAGATGGCTTAAGCTTGCTTAATAAATTAAGTCACTGACCCATTATACAAAAGGTACGCCGTCACTCTAAAAAGAGCTTCGACTGATTGTAGGCATGCGGTTTCAGGTTCTATTTCACTCCCCTAATAGGGGTTCTTTTCACCTTTCCCTCACGGTACTAGTTCACTATCGGTCACTGAAGAGTATTTAGGCTTAGAGGGTGGTCCCCCTATATTCGAGCAGGATTTCACGTGTCCCGCTTTACTCAAGAATTTTAACAAACATTACTCATACGGGACTATCACCCTCTGTGGTTAGTTTTTCCAAACTATTCAAATTTTTTTATCAAAATTACAGGCCTAGTCCGTTTTCGCTCGCCACTACTAACGGAATCTCAATTGATTTCTTTTCCTCTGGTTACTTAGATGTTTCAGTTCTCCAGGTTGTCTCTTTAAACTTATGTATTCAGTTTAAAGTACCACATAAAGTGGTGGGTTTCCCCATTCGGAAATTTTCGGATCAAAACTTACATACAGCTCCCCGAAACTTATCGCAGTATATCACGTCCTTCATCGGCTTTCAGTGCCAAGGCATCCGCCACACGCCCTTAAACGCTTGATTTATGCACAGAAAAAAATTCTGTGTTGAATCAAATTTTTATTTGAACATTAGCTAATAACATTACTAATGTTCGGATATAGATATTGATATTAATTATTTTTTTTATTTACAATTTTTTATAACTAAGTGTTTTTTGGTGGAGGATAGCGGGATCGAACCGCTGACCTCCTGAATGCAAATCAGGCGCTCTCCCAGCTGAGCTAATCCCCCATGATCTTAAATTGGTGGGCCGAGAAAGACTCGAACTTTCGACCCCACCCTTATCAAGGGTGTGCTCTAACCAACTGAGCTACCGGCCCCCATGCAAGAGAAACACTACTTTAAGAAGAGAAATGAGGACGGCCAACATTACCTATGTATATTATTTAGAATGAAATTTTATTTTCATTCATCCTTAGAAAGGAGGTAATCCAGCCGCAGGTTCCCCTACGGCTACCTTGTTACGACTTCACCCCAGTCGCTGACTATACCGTGGTCAAGGGTTTAAAACCTTGCCTTAAGGTAGAACCAACTCCCATGGTGTGACGGGCGGTGTGTACAAGACCCGGGAACGCATTCACCGTGGCACGCTGATCCACGATTACTAGTAATTCCAGCTTCATGCACTCGAGTTGCAGAGTGCAATCCGAACTGAGGTATCTTTTAAGGATTTGCTTAACGTCGCCGTCTTGCTTCCTGTTGTAGATACCATTGTAGCACGTGTGTAGCCCAACACGTAAGGGCCATGAGGACTTGACGTCATCCCCACCTTCCTCCAGCTTATCACTGGCAGTTCTTTCAGAGTGCCCAACTAAATGATGGCAACTAAAAGTGAGGGTTGCGCTCGTTGCGGGACTTAACCCAACATCTCACGACACGAGCTGACGACAGCCATGCAGCACCTGTGTTTCGTCCGGCCGAACCGAAAACTTTAATCTCTTAAAGTCGCGACGAACATGTCAAGTGTTGGTAAGGTTCTGCGCGTATCTTCGAATTAAACCACATGCTCCACTACTTGTGCGGGTCCCCGTCAATTCATTTGAGTTTTAACCTTGCGGTCGTACTCCCCAGGCGGTGTGTTTATCGCTTTCGCTGCGACACTGAAAATAAATTTCCAACGTCTAACACACATCGTTTACGGCATGGACTACGAGGGTATCTAATCCTCTTCGCTACCCATGCTTTCGTTCCTCAGTGTCAGTAATGATCCAGAAAGCTGCCTTCGCAATTGGTATTCTTTCTAATATCTACGAATTTCACCTCTACACTAGAAATTCTGCTTTCCTCTATCATACTCTAGCTGAAAAGTTTTGATGGCAGTTCCAGAGTTAAGCTCTGGGATTTCACCACCAACTATTTCAACCACCTACGAACTCTTTAAGCCCAGTAATTCCGAACTACGCTAGGTCCCTTCGTATTACCGCGGCTGCTGGCACGAAGTTAGCCGGACCTTCTTATTCGGGTACAGTCATTTTCTTCCCCGACGAAAGAGCTTTACAACCCAAGGGCCTTCTTCACTCACGCGGCATCGCTGCATCAGAGTTTCCTCCATTGTGCAAGATTCCCCACTGCTGCCTCCCGTAGGAGTTTGGGCCGTGTCTCAGTCCCAATGTGGCTGATCATCCTCTCAAATCAGCTATTGATCAAAGTCTTGGTAGGCCATTACCCCACCAACAAACTAATCAAGTGCAGGCTCATCCAATGGTGCATAAAGCTTTCTCCGTAAAGACTTATCCGGTATTAGCACAAGTTTCCTCGTGTTATTCCAGGCCAAAGGGCAGATACCTACATGTTACTCACCCGTCTGCCACTAAGTATTGCTACTTCGTTCGACTTGCATGTGTTAGGCGTGCCGCCAGCGTACGTTCTGAGCCATGATCAAACTCTCAAGTTTAAAAACGGCGCACACTAGCTTCTATATAAATTCTAAGAATAAAATTTATATAATGTTGAAGTGTGTACGACAAATTTTGGTAACCTTAACCGTCCACACTTCTCTTCTTAAATATTTACTTTTAAAATAGCTAATTGGGCAAAAAGGCCCAATAATCCTCATAAATTTATTGAATTTACAATAGTTTTATTGAGAAAGTTTGATGCTTATAGGCTAAAATAAAAGTAAATCAAGCCTTTAAGAGCAAAAATAAAACTCAAAAACCCCTTATTTTAAAGGGTTTTTTTTGATTTTTGATTGATGCTAAACTATTAATTTGAAATGCAAAATAAATTTATATTAAATAAAATTAGGACCAGCATAAAAAAGAATACTGAAATATTTGCGTTAGCACTACTATTCTTTGCAACAGTTACTTCAACAACATATTATAATTTCAGCAAAAATAAGATTTATAATAATTATAAAAATACAATTAATAATGTTTATTTAAAAAAAACAATCAATCATCTATTCAATAATTTAGAACCAAGATTTAAAAAGATTAATCATAAAATTTCACCAGGTGAAACTTTTGACAACATATTAGAAAATTATACCGTAAATGAAAAAGAAATTGGTAAAATTAAAAATCAATTGTCAAAAAAAATTAATCTAAATAAACTAATCACTGACCAAAAAATTGAGTTTACTCTTGATCAATCAAAAAATGAAATTATAGAATTCATATTTCAAACTTCGAACACTGAAAAAATTTACTTTACAAGGAATACAAAAACAAACAAATTTGATCATAAAAAACTTATAACAAAACTTAATAAGAAGTTAATTTATAATGAGAATATTATATTGCGAAGTCTTTATAGATCGGCATCTGATAAAAAAATTCCTGCAAATGTAATTATAGAGTTTGCAAGAATTTATGGATTCCAAGTAGATTTTCAGAGAGACATTCAAAAAAGAGATAGTTTTCAAATTATGTATGAGGTCTTTACTGATAGTGATAACAAAATACAAACTACAGGTAATATTCTATATGCTAATTTAAATTTAAGCGGTGAAAATAATTCTTTATATTATTTTGATAAAGAGGGAAGTGAAGGTCATTATGATCAAAATGGAAAAAGTATTAAAAAAGCACTGATGAAAACTCCAATTAATGGGGCAAGACTATCATCCCCATTTGGAATGAGAAAGCATCCTATTGATGGATTTAATAAGATGCATCGTGGAACAGATTTTGCTGCACCAATGGGAACTCCTATAATGGCTTCAGGTGATGGTGTAGTAAAAAAAGCAGGATGGTGTGGTGGTGGAGGTAACTGTGTTGTTATAAAACATAATTCAACATATCAAACAGTATATGCACATATGTCAAAATTTGCGTCTGGAATTAGAAGTGGAATAAGAGTTAGACAGGGGCAAACTATTGGTTATGTTGGTTCTACAGGAAAATCAACTGGTCCTCATTTACACTATGAAGTAATTGTAAATGGAAAAAAAATAAATTCACAAAAACTGAAGCTACCCTCTGGAAAAATTTTAAAAGGTGAGGAAAGAAAATTATTTGAAACAAAAAAAATTAAACTGGATGTCCTTAAATCTGAAAAAATTATAGGACTAAACTAATTTACTTCAGATTGAAGTTTATCTAATTTTTCTTTATCTTTATCTTTATCTAAAGAAGTCTGATCATCTCTTTTTGCAGTATTTTGATTATTATTTTTTACATCTGTACCACTTGAAAATTTTGCTCTTTTAATTATTTCTTGTTCATTTAGCACTCTAGTAAAGTGATCGGCGTGTTGAAAATAATTTTCAGACAAAATTTTATCTCCAACTGAAAGTGCTTCTCTAGCTAAATTGTTATATTTTTCAATTAATTTAGGTGCATTGTGATTATTTCTACCAGGAACTTTTCTTTGAAAAGTTTCATTGTTGGAATAATTAGAACCAAATTTTGTTCTATCTCCGTTTGACTTAAATCCTCTATCGTTTCTTCTAAAGTTGTTTCTTCTATTATTATTGTTGTTTCTAAAAGTTACCATATTTTTAATTTAATTATATTTTTGTACTAATTATGCATCTATCATTTTTTGCTAAATCTTTTAAAGTTTTATTTATGTAAAACCCTTTGTCTTTTAATAGTTTTAAAACTTCATTTTTTTGGTCAAAAGCTATTTCTAAAATTAGTTTTCCACCTATCTTAATCAGTTCAGATGATTTGTTAATTATTTTTCTGATTTCTGATATTCCCTCTAATCCACCATCTAAAGCAATTTTTGGCTCAAAAGCAGTAATATCTCTCTCTAAATATCTTAAATCTAACTTTTTGATATAAGGAGGATTAGATATAATTAAATCATATTTCCCATGATTAAAATTGTCAACATCTGTTTTAAATAATTTTACTCTATTTAAAAGACCTAATTTTTTACTATTAATTTTACTTATATCTATACATTTTTTACTTATGTCAATTCCAATGCCACTAAAAGATTTTTTTTCTCTCAATAAAGATAAGAGAATACAACCTGATCCAATACCAACTTCAAGTAATTTTAAATTAGTTTTATTTTTAGTTAATTCTAAAACCTGTTCTACAATCATTTCTGTGTCTGGTCTTGGTATCAAAACACCTTCTTCAATATAAAACTCATGTTTCCAAAATTCTTTTTTGCTAATTAAATAGCCAATGGGTTTTCCTCTTGATCTCTCACTAATTAACTTTTTGTAATTAATTAATTGAGACTTACTTAAGTTCATATTCAGATTCAAAATAACATATTTTCTCTCTTCTTTTACTACATTGGACATCAATATTTCAGAATCTAATCTGTGAGAAAAAATATTATTTTTTTTTAGTTTTTGGTTTGCTAAATTAAGGGCAGTCTGTATATCCATAAATTTATAAGTTACTTAAGCTCTCTTCCTGTGCTTGTAAGGTTAGTGATTCTACAATTTCATCAAAAACTTCTCCTTCAAGAAACTCCTCTAATTTATGTAAAGTTAAATTAATTCTGTGGTCGGTTACTCTTCCTTGTGGAAAATTGTATGTTCTTATTCTTTCAGATCTATCTCCAGTTCCAATTTTGCTTTTTCTATCTTGAGATCTTTCTTGATCAATTCTAGATCGCTCTAACTCATACAAACGAGCTCTTAAAATTTTCATACCTTTTGCTTTATTCTTATGTTGAGATTTTTCATCTTGTTGAGAGACTGATAGCCCTGTCGGTATATGTGTAATCCTTACTGCGCTATCAGTTGTATTAACTGACTGACCTCCTGGACCACCAGCTCTGAATACATCTATTCTCAAATCACTCTCATTTATTTTTAAATCAACTTCCTCTGCTTCTGGCAACACTGCAACTGTAGCAGCAGATGTATGTACTCTCCCTTGCGTCTCTGTATCTGGAACTCTTTGAACTCTATGAACACCACTTTCGTATTTTAATGTAGAATAAATATTTGTGCCTTTTATAGAAGCAATTACTTCTTTTAATCCACCTGCTTCACTTTTTGAAATTGAAATTAATTCTAAAGACCATTTTTTTTTATGGCTTACTTTTTCATACATTTTAAACAGGTCTCCAGCAAATAAGCTTGCTTCTAACCCACCTGTGCCAGCTCTAATCTCAATAATTGCATTTTTTTTATCAGCTTCATCTTTGGGTAGTAAAAATAATTTTAATTTTTTTTCATTTTTTTCATTTTGAATTTTTAAATCTTTCAGTTCAGTTTCAGCCATTTTTAATAGTTCATTATCAGAGCTTTGATCTTCTAAAATTTTCTCTAATTCCGTTTTATCTTTTTCGAAAGAGATATATTTTTTTGCATCATCAATTATTTCATTTAAATCTGAGTACTCTTTTGATTTTTCTGCAAAAAGTTTTTTATCAATTTTTCCAGAAGATAAATCTTTTTCAAGAATTGAATGTTTGTTGATTAATTCTTCAATTGTTTTATGTGGAATCATTTTAATTGTTTTCTAGCTCAGAGGCTTTTTTTTCAACTTCAATAACAACTTTTTCGATCATTTCGTTTGTTAATACCTTTTCTGTTTGAACCCCAGATAGGTAAAGCATATTGTTTCCTTTTTTTCCTCCTGTTATGCCTACGTCTGTCATTGCAGCTTCTCCAGGCCCATTTACTACACATCCTATAACTGAGAGGGTAATTGGAGTTTTGATATGAGAAAGTTTTTGCTCTAATAACTTAACTGTTTCGATAACTTGAAATCCTTGTCTTGCACAAGAAGGACATGAAATTATTTTCACTCCCCTTTCTCTTAAATTTAATGATTTAAGTATCTCGTTTCCAATTTTGACCTCTTTTA
Organism: uncultured Pelagibacteraceae bacterium; assembly: GCA_902514695.1. Classification (GTDB taxonomy): domain Bacteria; phylum Pseudomonadota; class Alphaproteobacteria; order Pelagibacterales; family Pelagibacteraceae; genus Pelagibacter. Next base: position 3,065 of record CABXRR010000017.1, on the reverse strand, counting down.
CTGGATCATCTGATAAAGAAATTCTAATTGTATCGCCTATTCCATCTAGAAGCAGTGCGCCTAATCCAATTGAGGATTTAATACTTCCAGGAATAAATCCCCCCGCTTCTGTAATTCCTAAATGAAGAGGATATTCTGTAGCCCTTGATAATTGTCGATAAGCCTCAATAGACAAAAAAACATCCGAAGATTTTACACTTATTTTAAGATTATTAAAATTCTCATCCTCTAAAATTTTAATATTTCTTAGAGCACTCTCCACTAATGCTTCAGGACAAGGTTCCTTATATTTTTCTAAAATATCTTTTTCTAAAGATCCAGCATTAACACCAACTCTTATTGAGCAATTATTGTCTCTTGCTGCTTTAACAACTTCTTTAATTCTCTCTATATTTCCAATATTTCCTGGATTTATCCTTAAACAACTTGCTCCACTCTCTGCGGCTTCGATCGCTCTTTTATAATGAAAATGAATGTCAGCAACTACAGGTATATCAACGTGTTGGATTATTTTTTTTAAAGACTTAGTTGATGATTCATCTGGGCAGGAAACTCTAACTATATCGGCACCTTCACTATGAATTTCATTTATTTGATTAATTGTAGCTTTAATATCTGTAGTTAAAGTATTTGTCATTGATTGTACTGAGATAGGATTGTTTGCTCCAACTTTGACCTTACCTACACTTATTTCTTTTGTTTTTTTTCTTTTAATATCTCTAAAAGGTCTGATGCTCATTCTTTATTATCTAATTTAAATTCTTTATGTAAAGCTATAAGTGCTTTTTTGGTATCCTTTTTATCAATTAAAACTGAAATTTTTATCTCAGATGTTGAAATTACTTGAATATTAATTTTTTTATTTGCAAGAGTTTGAAACATTCTAAAAGTTACACCAGGAGTAGTAATCATGCCAACACCAATTATTGAAATTTTAGAGACATCCTTTTTCAATAATAGTTTTCTAAATCTAATATTTCTATTTAATTCAATTATTTTTTTTGTTTTATTCAAATCCTCAGTTTTAATTGTAAATGTTAAATCTGTTTCTTTTCCATTAGCAGAAATGTTCTGAACAACCATATCAACATTAATCAAATTTTTTGATAATGGTTTAAAAATAGAGGCAGCGACTCCAGGTTTATCTTTAACCCCTATAAGGGAAACCTTCGAGTCATTTTGTGTAGATGAAATTCCAGTAACAATTTTATTATTAATTATATTAGATCTTTTAGTAATCAATGTTCCTGGTTTTTTGATAAAAGATGATTTTACCTCAATATCAATTCTATTTAATCTGGCGTCTTGTATTGAAACGGGTTGCATAACCTTTGCGCCTAATGAGGCCATTTCTAGCATTTCTTCATATGAAATCACTTTAATTTTATTTGCTTTTTTTAATTTATTTGGATCAGTTGTAAAAACTCCTTCCACATCCGTATATATTATGCATCTTTCAGCTTTGAAAAATTTTGCAATCATGATTGCACTTGCATCAGATCCACCACGTCCGATTGTTGTAATTCTACTTTCGTTATTTACTCCTTGAAATCCAGCAATAATAGGTATGCCACCCTCTTTTAAATATTTAATAATTTTACTTTTATTAATTTGACTAATTCTTGAATTCTTATGTGGTCCTTTTGTGATTATTGGAATCTGCCAAGATAGCCAAGATCTTGATTTAAATCCCTTGTCAATCAATCTCCCTGCGATTAAAGAGCAAGCTACTTGTTCACCTGAAGAAACTATTACATCATATTCTGTTTCAGAAAAATTTTTACTTATCTTGTTAGATTTATTTATAAGTTCATTTGTCACACCACTCATTGCGGAAGAGACAACAATTACTTCATATCTTCTTTTTTTGTAATTGCTAATTATTTTTGCTACGTTTTTAATTTTCTCAATTGTTCCAACTGATGTGCCACCAAATTTCAATACTACAATTTTCATGGTAAAATATTTTTAAAAAATTAAAATATGTTGATAAAATACATGTTGAATATAAAATCAAAATAATAATGAAAAGTAACACAATTAATAAAAAAGAAATAGATAAATTTTCTAAAATTGCTGAAGAATGGTGGGATCCAGAGGGAAAATTTAAACCATTACACAAATTTAATCCAATAAGAATTTCCTATATAAAAAACCATATTATAAATACCTTAAAACTTGATAACGGAAATGAACCTTTAAAAAATGTTAAAATTCTTGATATTGGCTGTGGTGGAGGTTTGTTGGCAGAGCCAATGAGCAGATTGGGTGCCGAAGTAGTTGGTATAGATGCATCTGATAAAAACATAAATGTCGCTAATTTACACGCAAAAAAAAATGGATTAAACATAAAATATATTTGTGCTTCTCCAGAAAATTTCAAAAATGATACAAAGTTTGATGTAGTATTAAATATGGAGATTGTTGAGCATGTTGAAGATGTTGATTTTTTTTTGATGACTTGCTCTAAACACCTAAAAAAAAATGGTATTATGTTCATAGCTACAATTAATAAAACTCTTAAATCATATCTATTTGCAATCGTGGGAGCAGAATATATTCTTCGTTGGTTGCCTATTGGAACTCATGAATGGGAAAAATTTGTTAAACCAGAGGATTTAATTACTATTTTGTCAAAACATAATCTTAAACTAGACTCTCTGGATGGTATGAAGTTTAATTTGATTAAAGATGAATGGAGTTTAAGTTCAGATAAATCAATAAATTATATTGGAAAATTTATAAATAATTAATTACTTTTATCTTCAACCCATGGGATCATTTCAGCTTCTATACCTTCATCCTTTAATTCTTTAATCTCATTTTTTGTAGCCGTACCAAAAATATTTCTTTTCTTTTTACCATGGCCGTAATGAATAGACCGTGCCTCGTAAGCAAAATTTTTTCCAACATAGTCAAAATTATTTTTTATAAATTTTTGATATTCTCTAATTTTCTTGTCAATATTAACTAATCTAGGATTTTTTTTATCAATTTCTTTTGAAAATCTATTTATAACTCTTGGAGCCATTAAATTTTTTTCTACTTTTTTTGAATCGCAAATA
>CABXRR010000016.1 GCA_902514695.1 uncultured Pelagibacteraceae bacterium | reverse complement strand
TTGTTTAGAGGTAAAAGAGGTCACTTTACTAAAGATCATCATTTTGGGTTTGAGGCAGCTGCTTGGTATTGGCATTTTGTCGATGTAGTTTGGTTGTTCTTATTTGCAGCAATTTATATTTGGGGAAGTTAATTTTTGACTCTTGAAACATAAGTTTTTATTTTCAGTCTTTATAATTTTTTTTATATTAGTTTTTATCTCACTAGGTTTGTGGCAAATAATTCGTTTAAATTGGAAAAATAATCTTATTTTAGAAATTGAGAATTCTTTGAAAAAACCTCCTGTGGAATTGTCCCAATCAAAAAAAGAAAACTTTTTAAAGATTAAAACATCGGGAATAATTGATTTTGAAAAACAAATTTATTTATACAATTTAGATGAAAATGGAACACCAGGTTTTGAAGTAATAAATCCAATTTTAATTGATAATGAAAATTTTTTGATGAATAGGGGCTGGATACCTTTTGAAAAAAAAAATTCTCAGGATTTAAATATGTTTGATGAAAATAACATTTTTGGAACTTTAAAATTACAAGGAAGGAAAAATATTTTTAAGCCTGATAATGACATTGAAGAAAATTATTGGTTTAGCCTAAATAGAGAGGATATTTTAAAATTTACCGGTAAAGAATTTTCAAAATATATAATTTATTTAGATGGGAATTCTCAATTTCCTAAGCCAAAAAAAATTACTGCAAATATTTCTAATAATCATAAAAAATATGCTATTACTTGGTTTTCATTAGCGATTTCAATTCTTTTGCTATATTTATATTTTAGGAAAAAGAATTATTAAATGAATTATATAAGTACAAGAAATAATCAGAAAAACTTTACTTTCAAAGATGTTTTCCTCAAAGGTTTGGCAGATGATGGAGGACTATTTGTGCCTCAATTAATCAAACCATTTAAAAAAGAAGAATTAGATAATTTAAAAAGCCTTAGTTACAATGATTTAGCAGCTGAAATAATTTATCCATTTATAGGAGATTTCATGTCTAAAGATGATTTAATCTCTCTGATTTCAAAATCATACTCAAATTTCAGATGTGATGATGTTGTAAAAATCTCGGATCTGGGAAATTTAAAAGTTCTAGAACTATTTCACGGTCCAACACTTGCTTTTAAAGATATCGCAATGCAATTAATAGGTAATTTCTATCAATACCATTTAGTACGTGATCAAAAAAAAATTAACATAATAGTAGCTACTTCAGGTGATACTGGTGCAGCTGCTATAGATGCATTAAAAGGCAAAAGCAATTTGAATGTTTTTGTATTACACCCAAATAATAAAATTTCGCCAGTACAAAGAAAACTTATGACAATACACGAAGAAAGTAATGTATTTAATATTGCAGTAGAAGGTAATTTTGATGACTGCCAAAATTTAGTAAAGGCAATGTTCAATGATGAAAAGTTTTCTAAAACAATTAATATGTCAGGTGTAAACTCAATTAATTGGGCAAGAATTATTGCTCAAGCAGTTTACTATTTCTATGCTTTTTTTAAAGTTGAAAATGGTCAACCACTTTCTTTTAGTGTTCCAACAGGTAACTTTGGAGATATTTATGCAGGTTACTTGGCAAAAAAATTAGGTCTTCCAATTGATAAACTAATCGTTGCTACAAATAAAAATGACATACTGCACAGAGCAATATCCAGTGGTGACTATATTCAAAAGAAAGTTGAGGAAACAAATACGCCAAGTATGGATATACAAATAGCGAGTAATTTCGAAAGACTTTTATACGACATAAAAGATTATAAATCAGAAGTTATAAAAGATGTAATGGCTGAAATAAAAAAAAATACTTATAAGATTGATAAAAACGATTTAGATAAAATTAAGAAGAATTTTATATCGGAGATGCTTGATGAAAACGAAACTGTAGAAATGATAAAGACAATTAATGATAAGTATCAGATGGTAGTTGATCCACATACTGCAGTGGGCGTTGGTGCTGTGAGAAAGTTGGGATTAGAAAAAAATTGTGTTGTATTATCAACTGCGCACCCGTGTAAATTTCCAAAAGCAATAGAAGATGCAATCTCAAAAACTGAAGATTTACCAGATAGTCTTAAACATATTAATGACAGAAAAGAAAAATTTAAACTTCTTTCAAATGATATTGAAAAAGTTAAAAAATATGTAATGAATTCGATATGAAACTTAAAATAAAAGATAAAATACCAGATACAGAGATTTTTCATCTCGTTGATGGGGAACCGCAAAAAAGTAAATTAAGAGAAATCACAGGTAATGGAAAAGTTGTTTTATTTGGTTTACCTGGTGCATTTACATCAACTTGTTCAAAACTTCACCTACCAGGTTTTGTAGCAAATGCAGATAATATCAAAGCAAAAGGAATAGAAAAAATATTTTGTTTATCAGTAAATGATCCCTATGTAATGAATGGTTGGGGAGAGATTAATAATACTGGAAATAAAATAAAAATGTTATCTGATCCGTATTTATTGTTCACAAAAGCTATTGGGGCAGAAGTTGATCGGAATGCAAAAGGTATGGGAATTAGATCAAATCGTTATTTGATGGTTATTGAAAATTTCTCAGTTATTAATATTAATGTTGAAAAAGAAACTAAAGAATGTGGTTTAACATCAGCAGAAAATTTATTAAATAATCTATTATAAGTTTGCAGCATTTCTAGCAAGTAAATCCACTTCATTATTTAATTGATCTGTTGAATGTGCTTTTACCCAATTCCAACTTATTTCAAATTCATTATTTAGATGATCTAGTTCTGTCCAAAGCTCTTTATTGCTCACTTCTTTTTTATTTGCAGTTTTCCATCCATTTTTTTTCCAATTATGTATCCACTCTGTTATTCCAGATTTAACATATTTGGAGTCTGTAAAAATTTGAACCTTGCTTCCTTTTGGAATTTTTTTAAGAGCCTCGATAGGTGCTAATAATTCCATCTGATTATTTGTAGTGTCTTTTTTACTTCCTTTAATTTCAATTTTTTTTTCATCATCTAATATTATTGCTGCCCAACCACCTTTTCCTGGATTTCCAATACATGAACCGTCGGTATAAATTTTAAACATTAAATTATGTAATCTTTATAAGTTTTTAAATTATTATGTATTACCAATTTGTGATAATATTCTCGAGGTTCTTTGATTTTAATTAAAGCTGTTTTTGGAGTATTAGTATAATCATAAAGCCTAGTCAAAAAGTATCTCATTGCTGCACCACGACACAAAATATTTAGTGATTTTTTTTCTTTTACTGAAATTTTTTTAATACTTTCATATCCTTTAATTAAATTTTTAACTTTCTTTTTATTTATTAAAAATTTTGAATTTTTCTTATCAAAACATAGAGCATTAACACATATAGCAATTTCATACATAAAGTAGTCATTAGCTGCAAAGTAAAAATCAATAATTCCTGATATTTTGTTTTGTTTGAAAAAAATATTATCTATAAACAAATCTCCATGAATTATTCCATTAGGCAATCTTTTCGGCCAATTCTTTTTAATATCTTTAAAATTACTTTTTACAAATTTTTCTATATCAATAAATTTTTTCGATTTAAATTTTATGCTACTAAATAATGGATTTAGATTTTTAATACCCATAGAATTTTTTCTATAAAGTCTAATTTTTTTTGATGATAAATGCATTTGGGCAACTTTTTTGCCTACATCAAAGCAATTCTTTAAGTTGAGTTTTTTTTTATCTTTTCCAACAAGAAAAGAAACTATACAAGCTGTTTTATTTTTAATTTTAATTTGATAATTTCCACTTTTATTTTTAAGTGGCTTTGGACAATTAATTTTTAAACTATTTAGTTGATCCATTAATTTCATAAAAAAAGGTATTTCTTTTTGAGAAACCCTTTTTTCAAAAATTGTGAGTATAAATTTTTTATTTCTTGTTAATAATAAATAATTTGTATTTTCAATTCCTTGTTTGATACCTTTAAAATTTATAATTTTATCAATTTTAAATTTCTTATTAATGTATGAAATTTCTTTTTTACTTATTTTTGTATATACAGCCATTTTAATTTAAACTTTTCGGGACTTTGAAGACTACATTTTCTTTGATGATTTCTACTTCATCTATACTGACTGTAAATCTATTTTTTAATTCATTAATAAAATTATCAACTAAAATTTCAGGTGCAGAAGCACCAGAAGAAATACCAATTACATTTGAATTTTCAATCAAGTCAAATGGAATTTTACTTTGTGAATGTATTAATTGAGAATTTGAACATCCGGATTTTTTAGCAACTTCCACTAATCTTACAGAATTAGAGGAGTTTCTACTACCAATTACAAAAAACAAATCACATTCTTTAGCTATATTTTTTACAGCCATTTGTCTATTTGTCGTAGCATAACAAATATCCTCTTTTGCAGGTTCTTTGATATCTGGAAATCTATTTTTTAATATTTTAATTATGTCCTTTGTATCATCAACTGATAAAGTAGTTTGAGTAACATAAGAAATTTTTTTATTTTTTGTATTATATTTTGTTGCATCATCCTCATTTTGAATGAGATCAATAGATCCAATAGGTAGTTGTCCCATTGTGCCAATGACTTCAGGATGATTTTGATGTCCAATCAGAATTAAATGATAACCAGCTTTATGTAGGTTTTCAGCCTCTCTATGTACTTTTGATACTAGGGGACATGTAGCATCAACATAAGTCATGTTATAGTCCTTAGCATCCTCTGGTATTTTTTTTGGAACACCATGAGCTGAAAAAATAACTGGTCTTGATTTATCCTCTATCTCCTCAAGCTCTTCCACAAAGATAGCTCCTTTGCTTTTTAAATCATCAACTACAAATTTGTTGTGGACTATTTCATGACGAACATAAACTGGAGCGCCATACTTTTGAATTGATTTTTCAACTATTTCTATAGCTCTTTCAACACCAGCACAAAAACCCCTAGGTGCAGACAATAATATTTTTAATTCTTTATTTTTCATTTTTTTCAATCAAATATTCAAGCAATATATGTGGAAAGGTTAAAGACGCCAAACCTATAAATATAATTTTAAGAATTGAATCATCAAAATCATAAGTATTATTTAATAAAAAAAGTACTAAAAAACAAAAAATAGCAGTGAGTATTGTTAATGGTAAAGCTTTTCTTATGAAGATACTTAATCCATTAGTAAGGTCATCTTTGTCTAATTCAGACATTAATGAAATACTGTGCCTCACTGAATGTAAAAAACAGAAATAAATTGTAAATGCCAATAAGGGAGGTAAATAATAATTTATAATTAGTATTGAAAAATAATCAAAAAAAATCGTAAATTTTTTTAATTCAAAATTTTTTGCAAATAATAAAATATTTGATAAAGTTGATAGAAAGATACAGTAAAGTAAAATTTCATTTGTTTCTACAAAACTTAAGAATTCATAGAAAGACTCATTTTCAATAAGCAACAATTTGAATATAGATATTGTTTCATCAAAATGAAAGTACATTGGTGCAAGGATTATCAACGAACCTTTAAGAAAAAATAATAATTGATTATAATTGGAATTTTCAATTATTAAAAATTGAGTATCCTCTTTACCAAAATGATGTGAGGCTACAATCAAAAAAATCATTAAAGAAACAGAGGGTGTAATTATCCATAAAATAATTACAATTAAAGAGATTAATATATATGATAAATAAAAAATAAAAAAATTATCAATCCTCAAAATTTGAAAGAGTTTTCTTCCCTTTAAATTGTCAAGCGACCCATGAGAAACACCAATACTTAAAATCAGCAACAAACAAATTAATGAAGAAATAGTAAAATTAGTAATTTTAAATGATAGTATAGAAAAAATATTACAAAATAAAAAAAAAATAAAAGAATGATTTAAGTTGATTTTTTTAATCTGATTATTCATTTCTTTATCTAACTAATAAAACAAAGCTTTAATAAAAGTAATTTTTGGCATTTTAAGTATTATAGACAAATCCTCAAAAAAATTACTTTTGTTGGATAAAAATTTTATAACAGTCTTTGGTGAACTCTTAAACATTTTAAAGAAAATATCAGGCATTTTTTTTGGATTTTTTTCAAGAACCCTTAAAAAAATATCATCTAAAAATTGATATTTTTTATCTATTTCAAATTTTCTAGTTTTGGAAATATTTTCAATATTTTTACATATATATTTACTATGCTCTTGAATATTTAAAAAAGTATAGCCCGTACTTAATCTCGTCATACCTCCAGCAGTTCCAATATTTATTTTATTTTTTTCTATTTCATTTGTTGGATAGAATAGAGGTATCGCACCTTCCTCTTTATAAATTATTTTGTAATCCTTTAAGTTTAAATGATTTTCAATATAATTTTTTATTTGACCATCATAATCTTTTTGGGAATTATCATTCATTTTTGATAACCAGGTAGTTTCAACTAAAGCCTTAGTTTTTGAGTAGGGTAGTGTATAAAAAAAATGGACACTTTCTCTTTGATCACAATCAAAATCCATAAGGTTAAAAATTTTATCATCAAAAAAATTATTTTGTGTTTCAATTTCTACACCACAAAAATGTTGCCAAAGATTACGATAATCTTTTTTAATTAATGGAACACTATTGAATATAAAAGAATTTTTTGAATTAATTTCGTTAATATCTTTAAAGAAAGAAATATTTTTATTCTCTTTTAATTTATTATTTATTTTTTCATAAAATAACCCACTATCAATACTTTGGTATGGATAACTGGCACATTCTAAGTGATGAGTTTTTTTTGGTATATTAATTGTAAAATTTTCCCAACTTTTTTTAACACAATCATCAAAGTTGTGAGTTACTACTTTCCAAAAAGACCAAGTTTTATCTTTTTTATATTCTGTTCTTGGCTCAATAATAGCCAAAGTTTTTCTCTTTAATTTTTCATTTATTTCAAGCTCATATGCGAGTGATAACCCCGCACAACCACCACCAATGATAATATAATCAAATTCTTTCATCTAAATTTAGTTCCTCATTAATTAAATTATGATCATGTTGTATTTGAGCATCTTTTTTAAAATTAAATGATAGTTTAATTAAGTCAAAAATTGAAAAAAGAGTTTCTATAATCTTTTCTATATTTGAAACATATATCTTTCCTGAATTTCGATAATTTTCAAAATTTTTTTTATTTAAAATCTTGTGTCCTATTTTTCTATATATCCTTCTAGCAACCAAAATAGAAAAACGGAAATTTATAGGTATATCTTTAATTGAATAAAATGAATTTTCATAAAAAGTATCAGCAAGAATAATAGTTGATGAAATTTCCTCAAAATTTTGATTTATGTAAAAACGATTATTTTTTGAATCTTCAATTACATCTCTCGATATATTAGTAAGTTGCATCGCAATTCCAAGGTCAATAGCTGATATTAATGAACTTTTTTTATTAACCTTTAGAATTTTTGCCATCATCAACCCAACAGTCCCAGCCACCCTGTAAGAGTAAATTAATAGATTTTTTTTTGAATTTAATTCAACTTTATCTTTAATATCTGACTCAATTCCAATTAATAAATCTTGAACAATTTTCAAAGATATGTTGAACTCTTCGATAAGATCCCACATATTTTTGATAATCGGATCATCGAAGTTTTTTTTATTAAAATCACTTTCAAATTGATCAAATTTTTTCTTTTTTTTTTCTACTTCGTCATTATCATCTGCAATATTATCTAAGACTCTACAAAAATCATATAGAGCTGAACATTTTTTTAAAGTTTCTTCTGGTAAAAAAAAGCCAGCCCAATTGAATGACTTAGCATAAACAGATAAATAACTTTTATTAGACATTATAAAATTTTATCTAATACTTTTGCTGATGAAAGTACCCCTGGGACACCAGCTCCTGGATGAGTTCCTGCTCCAACAAAATAAAGTCCATCACATATCTCAGATTTGTTGTGAAATCTAAAATAAGCTGATTGTGAAAATTTTGGTTGAATTGAAAAACCAGAACCATGTTTAGTATTTAAATCTTTTTCAAAATAGTCTGGTGTCAAATAAAAATCTTCAACAATATTACTTCTAAGATTTGGCATTAAATCCTTTTCCATTTTATCTATCACCAAATTTTTCATATTTTCACCTTCAATTTTCCAATCAATCTTTGATTGATTGTTTGGGACCGGAACCAAAACATAAAAACAATCTTGTCCTGGAGGAGCCATAGATTTATCAGTAGCAGAAGGTCTATGAAGATAATAACTTATATCGTTGTTCAATTTTTTATTTTCAAATATATCATCGAGATGTTCTTTATATTTATCGCCAAATTTTATTGTATGATGCTCTACATCAACATAAGTTCTTTTGGTTCCAAAATAGTAAACAAACAATCCCATAGAATATTCCATTCTATTTTTTTTCCATTTAAACATGAGTGAATTATTTGTGTTACCATTTAACATTTTTTCATAAACGGCAGGAGGGTCTGCATTGCAAATAACATTACTAGTTTCAATACTAGTTTGATTATCTAATTGAACACCAGTTATTTTATTATTATTAGTAATAATTTTTTCCACTTCACGACCTTTAATTATTTCTATGCCAACTTCATTCATTAGTTTTTCATAACCTTTTATTATGTTCCCTGTTCCGCCCATTGAATAATGTATTCCCCATTTTTTTTCTAAATATAAAATTAATCCATAAATAGAAGTTGTTGTGAATGGATTACCTCCAACTAACAGGGGGTGCATACTGAACATTCTTCTAAGTTTCTCATTTTTTATATAAGATGAAACTAACGAATAAACTGATTTGTAACTTTTAAGTTTTAAAAGCGCTGGTAGTTGCCGCATCATAACTAAAGGTTTATCAAAAGGAACATCTGCAAGTTCAGTGAAGCCTTTATCAAAAATTTTTTTTGTAAAATTAACTAATTTTTCATACCCTTCAACATCATCCTTATTTATTTCCCCAATTTGTTTTTTCATCTCAGTTTCATCACCTGAGTAATTAAATTTTGAATTGTCCTCAAAGACAAATTGATACCAAATCTTTAGTGGAGAAAGTTCTATATAGTCTTTTGGATTTTTTTTGAATAATTCAAATAATTCATTTATCAAATAGGGTGCAGTAATTACCGTAGGACCACCATCATAAGTAAAACCATTTTTTTTAAATACTCTTGCTCTACCGCCAAGATCTGAGTGTTTTTCAATTAAAGTTACCTTATGGCCTTTAGCTTTTAAACGAAGAGCAGCAGCTATACCTCCAAAACCTGAGCCTATTACAACAGAATTCATTTCAATAATTTATAGTTTTTTAAAAAAAATGTAAGCGTATTATGAGTTAATTTTTTTTAACTCTTCTTTAGTTTCATCTAAATTTTTTTGAAACAGTCCATCAAGTTTAGATTTATCAACTGATGTTGAGATAATTTTTTTTACTGATTCTACTGTTATTTTTATAGAGGCATCTTTAATTTCTTTAATTGCTGCCTCTTTCATCTGACTTATCTTATTTTCAGCTAGATTCTTTTTAATCTCTGATGACTTATGAAATTTTTCGTTAAGATCAATTATCAATTTATCACTATCTTTTTTGGCTTGATCTAATATTTCATTGCTTACACTTTGCGCAGTGTCTAATTTTTGTTGAGCATTATCTAATAATTTTTTAGCTTCAGCTCTTAATTTTTCACTTTCATCAATTTCATTTTTAATATCTAAAATTAACTTTTTAAGTATCTCATTAATTTTTTGTGGTATTTTTAGATAAATTAGGCCTCCAAAAAAAATAATAAATGAAACCGCTACCCAAAAAGTTGCATCAATTGCCATAATATTTATTTCCATTTCTTTTAGATAAATCCTCAACAATTGCTGAGATACTACTATTGTTTACTTCTGCTCCAATTAATTTTTTAACTAACTCAGAAGAAGTTTCAATTGCAATTTTATTGATTTTTTCAGGGGCACTTTTTTTAAGAGCTACAATTTCTTGTTCAACTTTTTTAATTTCATCATCAATTTGTTTATCTAAAATTTCTTTTTTAGAATTTATATCTTTAAAAACTTTATCTCTTGCATCTTTAAAAATATTTTTTCCATCAAGTTTACTTTTTTGAATGATATCTTCGAATTCTTTAATTTTAGACTCACTACTTTCCCTATGTTTTTCTGCCGCCTCAATATTTTCTTGTATTTGAGATTTTCTTAATTCTAAATTAGCACTTATTTTTGGTAAAATTAGTTTTGATAAAACTATATATAAAACACCAAATGTAAGTGTAAGCCAGAATATTTGAGAAATCCAAAACTCAGGATTTAATTGAGGCATACCTCCACTTTCAGCTGCAAAAACTTCTTTTACGAAAAAGAAATTAAAAAATATTAACTGAAAAAATATTTTTTTAATCATTAATTTAAAATGCAAAAAGAATGATTAACGCTACTACCAATCCAAACAATCCTGTTGCTTCTGCAAGTGCAAAACCTAAAAGCAAATTAGGAAATTGTTTTTGTGCTGCGGATGGATTTCTCATGGCACCTGATAAATAGTTACCAAATATTATTCCAATACCAACTCCGGCACCAGCTAGGGCGATTGCCGCTAATCCGGCTCCGATCATTTTTGCTGCTTCTAATTCCATTATATCCTCCTATGTTAATTAATGGTGTAAATTTAATGCATCATTTAAATAGATGCAGGTTAAGATTGCAAAAACGTATGCTTGAAGAAAAGCAACTAAGATCTCCAAACCAGTTAAGGCAACCGAAAAACTCAGTGGAAGCCATCCACCGACTATCCCGAGACTTATTACAAAGCCTCCGAAAACTTTCATCATTGTATGACCTGCCATCATGTTAGCAAAAAGTCTAACAGATAAGCTAATAGGTCGACTTAAGTATGATATAATTTCTATAATCACTATTAATGGAAGTAGTACAATAGGAACTCCACTAGGAACAAATAGTTTTAAATAGCCAAAACCATGTTTTATAAAACCAATGATTGTTACTCCAATAAAAATAAAAGCTGCAAGTACAAAAGTAACAATTATATGACTAGTGACTGTAAAAGTATATGGTATCATACCAAACATGTTACAAAAAAGAACAAACATAAATAATGAAAATATGAATGAAAAATAAGGTTTTGCTTTTGAGCCTGCAGTATCACTTATCATCTTTGAAACAAAAGCATAACTAAGTTCAGCCAAAAGTTGAATTTTATTTGGAAGTATTGAATTTTTTTTGGAACCTAAATTAAAAATAATTAATATTGCTAGTGAACTAATAACCATAAACAAACTTGCATTCGTAAAAGAAATATCAAATGAACCTATTTTTATTTCGGGACCAATTCTATAAACTTCAAATTGTGTCATCGGGTTTGCTGCCATAAGCCTATATCTATTTTTGCATGTTTTTTGCAGACTTAATCACATTGGTAATACCAGCAATTACCCCTACAAAAAAAAATATTAAAATTAACCAGGGTTTAGTACCAAAGGTCTTGTCTAAAATAAACCCAATAATTGTCCCTACAACAACTGCAGATACTAGTTCTGTACTAAGCTTAAAAGCAGTGCCAATTGGCGTTGGATTGTCTTTCTTATTATCCAAATCTCTCTTCAGTATCCTCTTTTTTGCAATCTCTAAGCGAGTTTTAAATGGATCCTTTGGCATTTTAACTTTAGTAATTAGGCGACCATACTTTCTGCTTTTTGTAAGTCAACGGCAACTAATTGGCTAATACCTTTTTCAGGCATAGTAACACCATAAAGCCTATTCATTTTTGACATTGTTAAAGCATGATGGGTAACTATTATAAATTTAGTATTTGTAATTTTTGTAAGCTCCTCAAGAAGATTACAAAATCTAGTAACGTTTGCATCGTCTAATGGAGCATCAACCTCATCAAGAACGCATATTGGCGATGGGTTGGTTAAAAAAACAGCAAAAATTAATGATAGTGCAGTCAAAGCTTGTTCTCCACCAGACAATAAAGTTATAGATTGAAGACGTTTTCCGGGAGGACTTACCAACATTTCTAATCCTGCTTCAAGGGGATCGTCAGAGTCTACTAATTCTAGTTTTGCATTTCCTCCATTAAATAATTTTGTATACACCTCATTAAATTTTCTATTTACTTTATCAAAAGCTTGAACTAATCTTTCTCTACCTTTTTGATTAAGTTCACTGATACTTTCTTTTAATTTAATTATTGCAGTAACTAAATCTGCTCGATCTTGTTCCATCTTTTTAATTTCTGTCTCATATTTGTCTGTTTCTTCATCAGCTTTTAAATTCACAGAACCTAACTTTTCTCTTTCCTGTTTTTTTTTATCCAGTAAATCTTCTTGGTTTACAGCATCCGGTAGCTCTTCTTTTCCAAAAAGGTTTGAATTTTCTAAAATATTTTCTTCAGTTAAATTAAGTTCTGAGCTTATTCTATCAACTAAATCACTTTTTCTTTTTTTAAGACCCTCAATTGTGGCACCCGAGCTTGCTTTACGCTCTCTGATTTGAATTGATTGTTCTTGAATTTCATTTAACTGAACTCTAAGTGTCTCTATTTTCTCATCCGTAGAATTTATAATAGTTTCATTTTCATCTTTTTCTTTTTCAGAAATTCTAAGACCTTCAGAAATTTGACCTTTTTTTTCGGCTTGCAATTTTGGTTGATTGTCTAATTTTTCTAATTGCAAATTTAATTTATTTTTTCTTTCGGTTAATTCAGTTACCATTTTTTCAGAGTTAGATAATAAATTTTTCCAACTTTCTATTTCTTTGTCTATAATATTTATTCTTTCGTTTCTTTTAACTGACTCTTTCTTAATATTCTGATTTTTACTGTAGCTATCTGCATATTCATCAATTATTATATTACAATTATCTAGAACAGTTATTGCTTCTGAATTTTTCTGTGAATTAATTAATTCTTTGACCTTTTCTATTTCAAACTTTAGTTTATTTTTAGAATTATTTAAATCTTCATTGGATTGTTTTTCAGTTTCATAATATTTTGAGTCAATTTCAATAAGTTCATTTTTTTCCTCTTTAAGTCTTTTTTCATTAGAATTTGCATCAATAACTATTCCTTTTTCTCTATTGATGTCATCATCGAATGTTTGAAGAGATTTTTTTATACTTTTTATCTCATCCTGAATTCTTGTATTTTCTTCGTCTAAACCTTGTAGCTCAAGGTTGAGCCTTTGTATTTTAGATAAATTTTCAATATTTTTTTCTCTAAGTGGAGAAACTTTATCAGTCTCAGTTTTGATTAAATTTTCAAGTTGGGAAATTTTATTATTAAAACCGCTTACCTCACTTTCAGCCTCTGTATTAATTTCATTTTCAATTCTTATTTCTTTATCTATTTCTAATAGTTTCAAGTAATATAAGCCTGCCTCTACTCTTTTAATTTCATCTGAAAAATTTTTATATTTTGTTGCTTCTTCTGCTTGTTTTTGCAGATTTGCTAACTGTTTTTCTTGTTGTCTTCTTAGTTCGTCAGCTCGTTTTAAATTATTTTCTGCTGCGCTTAATCTTAGTTCAGCCTCATGTCTTCTTACATGCAACCCTGATATTCCTGCTGCCTCCTCTAAAATTGCTCTTCTATCAGTAGGTTTTGCTGTAACTAATGCACCAATTCGGCCTTGACTTATCATAGACGGAGAATGAGCACCCGTTGAAAGATCGGCAAAAAACATTTGAGCATCTCTTGCTCTTACTTCTTTATCATTTATATAAAATTTTGATCCTTTATCTTTCTCTATTTTTCTTCTTACATTAACTTCATCAAGCTCTCTAAATTGAGCAGGACCCTCGTTATCTTTGTTTGCAACTGTTACCGAAACTTCTGCGATGTTTTTAGAAGTTTTATTAGACGTACCAGAAAATATTACATCTTCCATTCCTGAACCTCTCATACTTTTAGCAGACGTCTCTCCCATTACCCATCTAAGAGATTCTACAATATTTGATTTCCCACACCCATTTGGCCCAACAATTCCAGTTAAACCATCTTCGATTAAGAAGTTGGTTTTATCAGCAAAAGATTTAAATCCATTAAGTTGGATTTTTTTAAACTCCATGAACTAACTTATATCAGTTTTTCCAGCGATTTTTTTAAATTTTTATAATTAAGAGATTTTTCAAACTTTTTGTTATTGATTATTATCGTAGGAGTAGCATTTATCTCAAATTTTTTTGAACCTTCGATTCGATCATTTAGTACAAAGTCTTCTATTTCTTTACTATTAATACATTTATCAAAATCTATTTTAAATCCTTCATTTTCAATAAATTTTTTGAGATTATTATTAACTTCTTCAATTGTTTTACCTTTTACCCAGGCTTGCTGATTAGAATAAAGGCTTTCTAAGATTTCTAAATTTTGACCATCTTTACATTGAGAAATTTTTGAAGCATTTAGTGCAGCTATATCTAAAGGGAAATGTCTAAATTCTATTTTGGCTAAGCCAGTATCAATATATTCCTTTTTTAATTGAGGATAAACTTCTTTGTGAAAGTTAGCACAATGACTACATGTTAATGACTCATATGCAATAATAGTAATCTTAGCGTCTATATTTCCAGAAATTATTCTTTTAGTTTCAGCATTAACATTAGAAATCAATCCAAAGATCAAAATTAAAAAGATAAGTATTTTCTTCATTTTTCTTTAAAAACCTTAGTTAGTTCAAGTAGAGATTTTTTAATTTTTTCATTTTTAACATTATTAATTTTTTTTTTATATTTATCATTTGTCACATTGGTTTTTAGTGTCTCTTCTTTAAAGGTTGATTTTTTTTCATCACTAAAACTTGAGAATTTAAGTTTTTCAACAACAGTATCTGAAAAAAATCTATTCATGTTATCTATAATCTCATTTTTTGAGTATTCTAGGTCCACTTCGTGGCCTCTTTTTACCATAATCAATAATGTACTGGCCCCAAATCTGTTTGAATTTTTAAAGGATTTTGGATAACAAACTTTAAATAGATTTTCACCCACAATATATTTCCAATTATTTAATGTTTCAGAATAAATTTGACCTCTATTGTTTATGACCTTTTTAATATTTTTTGGTAAGGTATCTTTAAAGGATCTTAGACCTTGAATGGTTCCGTTTCTCTGCTTAATATATTTTTTAAATTGCATATGAAAAATCAATTAGTAACAAAAAAAATTCTCAAATGGTATGATTTAAATAAAAGACCATTGCCATGGCGAAAAAATGTCTCTTTTCAAAAAAAACAGTATTTTACGTTAGTAAGTGAATTTATGTTACAACAAACACAGGTTGTAACTGTAATACCTTATTTCAATATATTCATAAAAAATATCCCAAACCTCAAAGTCTTAGCAACAGTAAATAATAATAAACTTATAAAACTTTGGGAAGGTCTTGGATATTACTCAAGAGTAAGAAATTTGAAAAAAACTGCTCAAGAAATTATTAAAAATTATAATGGAAAACTACCTAGTAATTTTGAAGACTTGTTGTCACTTCCTGGGATAGGAAATTACACCGCAAGTGCAATTTTAGCTATAGCTTTTAACAGACCATATATCCCATTAGATGGAAACATAGAAAGAGTCTTAAAACGCTATTTGTATTTAAAAAAAGATAAGGATATTCAAAAAGATAACCTTATTAAAAAAAAATCTATATTTGGAACATCATCTAGATCCAGTGATTATGCACAAGCACTTATGGAGTTGGGAGCATTAATTTGCAAACCACAAAATCCATTATGTAACCAATGTCCTATATCAAATAATTGTAAGTCATTTAAAAAGAAGGATTTTAGTTTAACTAAAATTACAAAAAAAAATATAGACAAATACTTTCTTTTGAAAGTATATAAAAAAGATCAAAGATATTTGCTAATTAAAAATACTAAATTTAATTTTCTAAAAAATTTAACAATATTTCCTATGGAGGAATTACTTAAACCAAAAAATTTTAATGAAAACTTAAATTTTAAATTATCCAATATGAAC
>CABXRR010000015.1 GCA_902514695.1 uncultured Pelagibacteraceae bacterium | reverse complement strand
AATAGGAATATAATATTAGTTTATGGATATTAAAAGAAATTATAATTACTTACTATCTGACCTAAGTTCTCTTAAGGGTGTTGGAAATAAAACAACAAATTTATTAAAGAAAAAAAATATAAATAGTATTTTTGATTTATTATGGAAATTACCAAGATCTTACACAGATCGAAGTCTATCATCAAAAATTAAAGATTTAAAAATAAATGAAATACAGACTGTAACTGTAATACCCCAAAAGTATTCAATTCCAAGAATTAGAAACTTACCTAATCGAGTTTTGTGTAAAGATGAAACGGGAGAAATAGATTGTGTTTTTTTTAATAGCTATGAAGGATATATCAAAAAAATATTACCTATCGGAAAAGAGGTTACTATTAGCGGTAAAATCAAATATTTTAGAAATAAATACCAACTGACAAATCCTAAGTATATTTCAGAAAACTCTTCTATTATAAAGCAAAAGCACAATAGCTATTCATTAACTGAAGGTATTAGTGAAAAAGTTTATAATAAAATTATACTTCAAATAATAAATAATTTACCAGACATTGATGAATGGCATTCAAAGTATATATTAAATAAATTTGATAATATAAGTTGGAATGATTCAATTAAAAAATTACATAAACCTGAAAATATAGGAAAGTTTAGAGAAAATTTTTATCAAAGATTAGCTTTTGATGAAATTTTCTCAACATTTTTGGTTAATTCGGAAATTCGAAAAAAAATTAAAAAAATTAAGAAAACTAGAAAAAAGTTCGATACAAAGAAACAAAATGAAATAATCTCTAAACTAAACTTTTCACTAACAAGAGATCAAAACAAAACCTTGGATGAAATAAATAAAGATTTATGTTCTGAAAATAAAATGTTTAGACTATTACAGGGTGATGTCGGGAGTGGAAAAACAATAGTATCATTATTATCTGCCTTCAATTCTATTAACTCAGGTTTTCAAGTAGCTGTAATGGCACCTACAGAAATATTAGCAAGACAACACTTTTTATTAGCACAAAAAATATTTCCAAAAAACATTCAAATAGAATTACTTTCCGGTAAATCTACTTATAGAAACAAAAAAAATATTTTAGATAGACTATTAAAGAAACAAATAGATATAATCTTTGGAACGCATGCTTTATTTCAAAAGAAAGTTGAATTTAAGAAACTAGGATTAATTATAATAGATGAACAACATAAGTTTGGAGTAAATCAGAGAAAAAAGTTATCTGATAAAGCAGGAAAAGACTGTGATGTTCTTTTAATGACTGCAACACCGATACCACGTACTTTGACGATGACAATATATGGTGACATGGATCTTTCCATTATTCGAGAAAAACCAAATATTCGTAAACCTGTTAGAACCTATAGTAAACTTGAAAGTAAAATTGAAGATGTAATTAAATTTATAAAAAAAGAGATTAAACTTGGAAATCAAATTTTTTGGGTTTGCCCTCTAATTGAAGAATCTAAAAAAATTGATCATACATCAGCAATTAAAAAGTCTGAATATTTGAGAAAGTTATTCCCTAACCAAGTTTTTTTACTTCATGGAAAAACAACTAATGATGAAAAGGAGATAATTTTGAATAAATTTCTAAAAAATGATTTTAAGATTTTAGTATCCACTACAATCATCGAAGTTGGTATAGATTTTCCTAATGCAAATGTAATCGTTATTGAAAATGCAAATAAATTTGGTTTATCCCAATTACATCAGCTTAGAGGGAGGGTTGGTAGAGGTAACAAAGAGTCATCATGTATATTAATGTTTAAGTCTAATTTGAGTGAAAATGCAAAAAAAAGAATAAATATATTAAAAGAGTCTAATGATGGTTTTTGGATATCTGAAGAAGATATGAAGTTAAGAGGGTTTGGTGATATTTTGGGTTTTAAACAAAGTGGAATAAAGAACTTTAAACTAGCAGATCCAATTCACAATCATAATCTTTTTATTTTGGCTGAAAAAGAAATTAAAAGAATTGAAAAAGAAAAAGAAGATATAAGCAGATTCAAACCATTAATAAAATTATATGATCGAGCAGATATAATAAATGATATCGCTTAATTCTTTCCTGTAGATGTGCCAGCAGATACAATAAATTTAGACGCTTCTTCAAATGTCATATTAAGGTGTATAACTTCATCTATTGGAAACATAAGCAAAAAACCACTTGTAGGATTTGGTGTTGTTGGAACAAAAACGTTAATAAGTTTTTTATTAGTTTTTTCAGCCATTTCACCTTGATTTTCTTTTGTAGCAAAACCAACTGCCCAAACACCTTTTCTAGGATATTCAACTAAGACAACACTTTTTTTATCATTCTCATCCTTATTTGAAAAAGTTTCTGTCATTTGAACTATTGCGGAATAAATGGTTCTTAAAACTGGTATTCTTTTAAACAAATCATCGATTAGCTTTAGAATTCGTTTACCTAAAAAAGATAAAGATAGACCACCAACAATAGTAATTAACACCACAGAAATTATAATTTCAATTCCAGGTATTGCGAATGGAAGATAATTATTGGGGTTTATATTTTGTGGAATTATTTTAGATGAAATTCCAATTAAAATTTTACTCAAATATAGAGTAAAACCTATTGGGATTAGAACCACTACACCTGTAATAAAGTAGTTTCTTAAAATTAACGTTAAGGACCTTTTTTTTTTATTTTTAGCCATATATTTATTTAAAACTTGAGTATACTACGAAAGTGATTGCAATTATAAAAAGTACTAATAGAATTTTATTATTAAGATTCATAGATGAATAATACCAATGTTAACAAGAAATGAATAGAAGAAAATTTTTAACTTATATAGGTTGTGGCTGTTGTGGAATGGTACTAAACTCTTGTTCAACTACCCCTATAACAGATAGAAAACAACTTAAGTTAATTCCTGAGGCTAAATTAAATGCACAAGCTGCTGCTATCTATGAAAAAATTAAAGAAAAAGAAAAAATGAGTAATGATAAAAAAAGTTTAAATCTTATTAAAGAAATTGGAAAAAAAATGGAAAATTCAATAAGTGAATATTTCTACCAGTCAAACCTTGATGATCCGACAAAGTTTTTCGATTGGGAATATATACTCATAGATAATAAAAAAATTAAAAATGCTTGGTGTATGCCTGGAGGTAAAATAGCTGTTTATACAGGTATGCTGGATATTACAAAAAATAAAGATGGTCTTGCAGCAGTTATGGGTCATGAGATAGCTCATGCCGTAGCGAAACATTCTGTTGAACGAGCTAGTAGAAATGTTTTGCTTAATACAGGAACACAACTAATAGATATATTTAGTGGTGGTAAACTCTCTTCAGTAAATAGGGTAACTGGAATGAATACTGTAGGTCTATTATCTCAAATAGGTATAATGAATCCTTTCAATAGAAAACAAGAAAGTGAAGCTGATTACTTGGGTTTAATATTTTCCTCTTTATCAGGATATAATATTCAAGAAACAGTCAAAATCTGGGAAAGAATGAAAGTTGCTAACAAAGGCAAAGCTCCACCTGAATTCATGAGTACACATCCGTCAGCAGATAATAGAATTAAAAAAATTAATGAATGGACTACAGATATTATATTTAAGTATCCGCCAATTAAAAAATCATAAGTGGTGAGCCGTGATGGACTCGAACCATCGACCCATTCCTTAAAAGGGAATTGCTCTACCAACTGAGCTAACGGCCCACATTCATAGTGAATGACATCGTGTATACATAATTATACAAATAATTCAAATAGGAATTTATGAGACAAATAGTTTCTATTTACAACTTATCAACGTATTTATCGTGAAAATCATCAAATGTTCTACTCTCAATATTTTTTCTAATTGCTGCCATTAATTCTTGATAAAAGTTAATATTATGAAGAGTTAACAGTGTAGATCCAAGAATTTCATTGGTATTAAACAAATGGTTTAGATAATTTTTAGAATATTTATTCAAATCAAGGTTGGTACATTTGTCATCTAAAGGAGAGTCATCTTTTTGATATTTGTTATTCTTTATATTTATTCTTCCATTCCAAGTGAAAGCAAGACCAGTTCTACCTGATCTCGTTGGCATAACACAATCAAACATATCAATACCTCTTTTAACTGCACCCAAAATATCTGAAGGTGTACCTACGCCCATCAAATAATGAGGTTTATTTTGCGGTAAAAAATCTTTGATATCATCTAAAATTTTAAACATCTCTTTTTGAGACTCTCCGACTGCTAGACCACCAAGTGCATACCCATCAAATCCAATTTTAAGAAGGCTATTAAGTGATTCAATTCTTAAATCTTTAAAAAGACCACCTTGAATAATTCCAAAAATTGCTTTGTGGGAATTTTTTCCAAAGGCTTTTTTTGATCGCTCAGCCCAATGAAGCGATAAATTCATTGATTTCTTAATCAGTTCATAATCATTTGATTTTTTTGGACATTCATCCATTATCATAACAATATCAGAATTAAGGCCCAGTTGAATTCTAATGCTTTCCTCTGGTGAAAGATAAAATTTTTTTCCATCAACATGAGAATTAAAAATTGCTCCTTTTTCTCTATCAATTTTATTTAACTTTGATAAGGACATAACTTGAAATCCACCTGAGTCTGTCAAAATTGGTAAATCACAATTCATGAACTTATGTAAACCACCTACTCTTTGGATCCGATCTACACCTGGACGTATCATTAAATGATAAGTATTAGATAGAATTATTTCTGAACCTGTTTTTTTTATATCATCAATCTTACAAGCTTTAACAGTTGCTTGAGTACCTACAGGCATAAAAGCTGGTGTTTGAACATTGCCTCTATGAGTTTCGATTAATCCAGTTCTGGCATAATTGTCAGTTTTTAAAACATTAAAAGCAAAATCTTTTAATGGCATTTAAAAATTTATAATGACTTAAAACTAATTATCTTATCCGGGTCGGAAACTGATCCATTATTATTTTCATCACCTCTTTTAATCTTATCAACATTTTCCATTCCCTCTATCACTTTACCAAATACTGTATATTGTCTATCAAGAAATGGAGCTGCTTTAAAACAAATAAAGAATTGACTGTTAGCACTATTAGGATCTGAAGATCTTGCCATAGATAATGTTCCCCTATCATGAGGTAAACTATTAAATTCTTCTTTTAAATCTGGTAAATCTGAGCCACCCATACCTGCTCTTCTTAAATCAAATTCTTTTGACTCCGAGTTACCAAATTTTACATCCCCTGTTTGAGCCATAAACCCATCAATAACTCTGTGAAAAACTACATTATCGTATTTTCCTGAGTTTGCTAATTCTTTAATTCTTTTTACATGATTTGGCGCAACATCTTCAAATAGTTCTATTTTTACATCACCATCTTTTAATTTTAAAATCATAATATTCTCCTCTGACATTGTTTGGTTAATTGTTAAAAAAAACAATACCAATATACTAATAAAATATTTATTCATATTTTTTTTTAAGTAATTTAATAGTGTTTTTTGTTGTAAATTTTTTTATATCACCTTTTAATTTCACAATTTCTTTTACAAACTTTGAAGATATAATTTGATTTTCAACATCTGACATTAAAAACAACGTTTCAATATTGTTATTTAATTTCCTATTCATCCCAGCTAATTGAAATTCATATTCAAAGTCAGAGGCAGCTCTTAATCCTCTTAAAATGATATTTGACTTATATTTTTTACATAAATCTGTTGTAAGTGATGAAAATGAAATAATTGATATTTTTTTTTTATTTAATTTTAAGTCTGAAAATAATGCTTTTTCGACTATTTCAATTCTTTCAACAGAATTAAATAGATAGTCTTTATTATCAACATCAGAAACTGCAACCACAATTTTATCAAATAATTTTAAACCTTTTTTTATTACATCAATATGTCCAAACGTAATTGGATCAAATGTACCAGGGTAAATCGCTATTTTATTCATTAAACTAAATTATCATCAATTTTATCAGCAGAAACTACTTTTTCTTCACCTGATAATTTAATTATTCTAACGCCTTGAGTGTTTCTACCTGCAGTCCTAATTTCTTTAACAGCAATTCTAATGACTCTCCCTTTATTAGTTGAAATTAGAATCTCATCACCATCAAAAACAGGAAATGAAGATGAAATATTTCCATTTCTTGGTGAATTAATTATTCCTATTATGCCTTTACCGCCTCGATTAGTAACCCTGTAATCTGTGTGGGGTGTTTTTTTTCCAAATCCATTTTCAGTAATTGATAAGATAAATTTTTGTTTAGCCTTTAATTCAGACTTATCATCTTTGGTTTTTTTTCCATTTTTATGATTTTTATCATTATCAATTATGGATAAAGAAACAATTTCATCATGAGGAGCTAAAACTATGCCTTTTATACCTTTTGAGGATCTACCTTTAAAAACTCTTAATTTTTTGGATTCAAAACGAATACATTTTCCCAATTTGGTACTTAAAATTATATCTTGATCATCTTTACAAATTTTGACACCTACTATCTTATCATTATTATCAAGTTTCATTGCTATTTTTCCAGCTGAATTGATAGAAGAAAAATCTTCTAAACTATTTTTTCTTATTTTCCCTTGTGAAGTAGCAAAGACAATTTGATAATTTTTAAGTTCAGCATCATCGTCTGGAAATGGCATTATTGAACTAATCGATTGATGGTTTTTTAAAGGTAAAATATTGAATAAAGACTTGCCTTTGGAAACTGATGATCCTTCAGGTATTTTCCAAGCTTTAACTCTGTAAACTAATCCTTCTGTAGAAAAAAACAAAACCGAGGTATGTGTGTTTACAGACAGTGTTTGAACTACAGAGTCTTCGTTCCTAGTTGTAATGCCACTTTTACCTTTGCCACCTCTTTTTTGAGTTTTGACATTATTTAATGATCCTCTTTTAATATAACCTTGTAAAGTTACTGTTATCAAAATCGATTGTTTTTGAATTGTTTCTTCAATATTATAATTAAGCACTGCATCAATTATTTTAGTTCTTCTAGGTACAGAGTATTTTTCTTTAATATTTTTTAGTTCTTCACTGATAACCTTTAACAGTTCTTTTTTAGAAGAAATTATTTTTTTATATTTATTAATCAATTCTGCTAACTTTTTAATTTCAATTTCAATTTCATTGATACCTAAAGCTGTTAATTTTTGTAATCTTAGTTCTAAAATTGAGTCAACTTGCGGTTCAGTAAGAGAATATAAAGATTTATTTTTTCTTCCTTCAACTAATGAAATCATTTTTTGTGTTTTATTAATTTTCCACTTTGTTTTTAAGATTGATTTTTTTGCTTCATCTGGATTTTTTGATGATCTTATAATTTTAATAATCTTATCTAAATTTTCAACAGATACAGATAAACCTATGAGTATATGAGCTCTTTCTTCTGCTTTATTTAAATCAAATTTTGTTTTTTTAATTACTACATCTTCTCTAAATGTTAAAAAATTAGATAAGAAATCTTTTAAGTTGCAGGTTTCAGGTTTGCCTTCAACGATTGCTAAAGTATTAAAACCAAAAGAGCTTTCAATTTGTGTGTTTTTATAAAGTTGTCTTTTTACTGTTTCTGGTTCAACACCATTTCTCAAGTCTATAGATACTCTTATACCTTCACGATTTGATTCATCTCTTATATCTCTTATGCCTTCAATTTTTTTTTCTCTAACTAGCTGAGCTATTCTTTCATTTAATACAGACTTATTAACTTGATAAGGTATTGAGGTAATGACAAGTCTTTCTCTTCCATTTTTTAAACTTTCTATTGTAACTTCTCCTCTAATTTTAAATGAACCTCTACCTTTATTATATCCTTGTTTAATTATATCTTTGCCTATGATTACTCCACCTGTAGGAAAATCAGGACCGGGTATATGTTTCATTAATTCTTTAATTTTGATGTCCTTATTTTCTATTAACGCTAAAGTTCCATCTATTACTTCACCAAGATTATGAGGTGGAATACTTGTTGCCATTCCAACTGCTATACCTCCAGCACCATTAACAAGTAAATTTGGATATTGCGCTGGAAGAACTGATGGTTCTCTCTCAGTTTCATCATAATTACTTTTAAAAGCAATTGTATTTTTTTCTATATCATCAATTAAAAATTGAGATACTTTAGATAGTCTAGTTTCAGTATATCTCATAGCTGCAGCTGGGTCACCATCTATTGAGCCAAAATTCCCTTGACCATCAACCAAAGGGAGACTCATTGAAAAATCTTGAACCATACGAACAAGAGCATCATAAACTGATTGATCTCCATGTGGATGATACTTACCTATAACATCACCAACTATTCTTGCTGACTTTCTAAATTGTTTTGACCAGTCATATCCACCTTTATACATTGCATACAATATTCTTCGGTGAACTGGCTTTAATCCATCTCTTATGTCAGGCAGCGCCCTACTCACTATAACACTCATTGCATAAGAAAGATAAGATGAACTCATCTCGTCATGCATTGATATCAATTTTATGTTTTTATCTTCAGAAACTTCGGTTTTTTGCATAGAAATTAAAATGGAATTTCGTCATCCATATCGTTTGATATTTGAGACATATCTTCGTTGCTTGGGGAAGTTTGAGATGTATCATTAGAAATACCACCACCTGAATTTCCTCCACCCAACATTGTTAAAGAGGAATTATAACCTTGTATAACAACTTCAGTAGAATATTTATCTTGACCAGATTGTTCATCCTTCCATTTTCTTGTAGTCAATTGGCCCTCAACATAAATTTGAGCACCCTTTTTCAGATATTGTTGAACAACATTTACTAAACCTTCGTTAAATACAACTATACGGTGCCATTCAGTTTTTTCTTTTTTCTCACCACTATTTTTATCTTTCCAGGATTGACTAGTAGCAAGACTTAATCTAGCCACGCTTTTGCCATTTACCATTTGTTTGATTTCCGGGTCTGCGCCCAAACGACCAATTAAAAGTACTTTATTTAAACTTCCAGCCATAATATTTTAATATTTGTTAAATTAATTAAATAGATTTATATCACAATTTACTCTGAATATTAATTTTATTAAGTCAAAGCAACAAAAATTATGATTAAAAAGATAGTTATTAAGGGTGCTAAAGAACATAATTTGAAGAATATTTCTTTAGAAATTCCTAAAGATAAATTTGTTGTTATTACTGGACTATCTGGATCCGGAAAATCATCACTTGCCTTTGATACGGTATATGCTGAAGGTCAAAGAAGATATGTTGAAAGTCTGTCTGCATATGCCAGACAATTTTTAGATAAAATGAAAAAACCGAATGTTGATTTAATCGAAGGTTTAAGTCCAGCTATATCTATAGAGCAGAAAAATACATCTAAAAATCCAAGGTCAACAGTTGCAACAGTAACTGAGATTTATGACTATATGAGAGTCTTATTTGCTAGAGCTGGTATACCATTTTCACCGTTCACGGGTAAACCCATTGAATCACAAACTGTTACTCAAATTGTAGATAAAATTAAACAATTACCAAAAAAATCAACTATTTACCTTTACGCTCCAGTTGTTAGAGGACGTAAAGGTGAATATAAAAAAGAAATTCTAACATATAAAAAAAGAGGTTTTAGAAAAATTAAAATTGATAATGTTTTATATGACATTGATAAAATACCTGAGCTAAATAAGAAAATTAAACATGATATTTCTATTTTAGTGGATAGAATAGTCTTAAATTCATCATTGGGTAATAGATTGGCTGAGGGAATAGAAACAGCAATAAACTTAGCGAATGGTTTATTATTTGTAGAATATGAGGATGAAACATTACCTAAAAAATTTAGAAAAATAGAAAATTTAATTTTCTCAACTAAGTTTGCTTGTCCAGAAAGTGGATTTACTATTGAAGAAATTGAACCAAGATTATTTTCATTTAATAGCCCTTTTGGTGCATGTGAAGAATGTGAGGGTATAGGTATTAAACTTAATGTTGATCCTAATTTAGTAATTCCAAATGAAAAAAAAAGTATTAGTGATGGCGCAATTGAACCTTGGGCCAAAACTACAACATTATATTATGCTCAAACATTAGCATCTTTAGCAAAACACTATAGTTTTTCACTTGATGAAAAATGGTCTAAACTTTCAAAAAAGATAAAAGATATTATTCTTTACGGTTCTGATGATGAAGAGATTAAATTTTCATATGATGATGGTTATGAAAAATATTCTCATAAAAAAACTTTTGAAGGTGTAATAAATAATTTAGAAAGAAGATATCTAGAAACAGATAGTGATTGGAAAAGAGAGGAAATTAGTCAATATCAATCAGACACAAAATGTGAAAGATGTAATGGGTACAGGCTTAAAGATGAGGCCCTATGTGTTAAAATTGATGGTTTACATATTAGTGAAGTAACAGAAAAGTCAATTTCAGATGCTGCTAAGTGGTTTGAAAATTTAAAGAATAACCTTGATAAAAGACAGGTTAAAATAGCAGAACATATATTAAAAGAAATTAATGAAAGATTAAATTTTTTATTAAATGTAGGTCTTGATTATTTAACTCTGTCTAGGGAGTCTGGAACTTTATCAGGTGGTGAAGCCCAAAGAATAAGATTAGCATCCCAAATTGGATCTGGGCTGACTGGAGTTTTATATGTATTGGATGAGCCTTCTATAGGCCTTCATCAAAAAGATAATGTAAAACTTATAAATGCTCTTAAAAGATTAAGAGATTTAGGAAATACAGTTATAGTTGTTGAGCATGATACGGAAACTATGGAAAATGCAGATCATATAATTGATTTAGGTCCTGAGGCTGGAAATAAAGGTGGTGAAGTAGTGGCACAAGGTTCTTTTAAAGAAATAAGTCAAAACAAAAATAGTATCACTGGTAAGTATCTTTCAAATAAACTTAAAATAAATATTCCCCAAAAAAGAAGGTTAGCAAAAAATGGTAGGTTTTTGGAAATTACGGGAGCGACAGGAAATAATTTAGATAATGTGAATCTAAAAATACCATTAGGAAGTTTAACTTGTGTTACAGGCGTTTCAGGAAGTGGTAAGTCAACACTTATATTGCAAACTTTATATAATGCTTTAAATTTAACTTTAAACAATAATAAATCTAGAAAAATTCCAAAACCTTTTAAAGGATTTAAAGGAACAGAATTAGTAGATAAAATAATTGATATAGATCAATCACCAATTGGACGTACACCAAGATCTAATCCTGCCACATACACTGGAGCTTTTGGTCCAATAAGAGATTGGTTTACAGGATTACCAGAATCAAAAACAAGAGGTTATAAACCTGGCAGATTTTCATTTAATGTCAAAGGTGGAAGATGTGAAGCATGTGAAGGTGATGGTGTAATTACTTATGAAATGCACTTTCTACCTGATGTTTATATTCAATGTGATGAGTGTAAAGGAACTAGATATAATAGAGAAACTCTTGAAATCAGATTTAAGGATAAAAGCATAGCTGACGTACTAAATATGACCGTTGATGAGGGTTGTGAGTATTTTGAAAACATTTCAAATATTAAATCAAAATTATTAACACTAAAAAAGGTAGGTTTGGGATATATAAAAATTGGTCAACAAGCTACAACTCTATCTGGTGGAGAAGCTCAAAGGATAAAATTGGCTAAAGAATTGTCAAAAAGATCAACTGGAAGAACAGTTTATATTTTAGATGAACCTACAACAGGATTACACCAGCATGATATAAAAAAATTACTCGAAATTCTTCATACTTTTGTGGCCTTAGGTAATACAGTTGTGGTAATAGAACATAATTTAGATGTTATAAAAACTGCTGACTATATTGTAGATATGGGACCAGAAGGTGGTGTTAAGGGTGGTAAAATTATCGCAGAAGGAAAACCAGAGGAAATTTGTAAAATAAATGATAGCTATACAGGTAAGTTTTTAAAACCTCTTTTAAATTAAAAAAAAAATTGTTACATTATTATCAAATTGGTATATAGTTTTTTTATGGGGAACTTATTAACATCACTTTCTAAAACAATTCATGCTTCTTTAGCTTTAGCAATAATACTCTTTCTAGGATTGTTTTATCAAAATGATGGATTTAGCTTTGATAGACTTTTCTGGAGTGGTGTAGCTAGATATATTCATGTTTTAGTTGGCATAATGTGGATTGGTCTCCTTTGGTACTTTAACTTTGTTCAAATACCAAACATGGGAAAAATTCCAGATGATCAAAAACCAGCAATAGGTAAAGTTATTGCTCCAGCTGCACTATTTTATTTTAGATGGGCTGCAGCTTTTACAATTTTATCAGGATTAATAGTTGCAGGGTTAAATGGATATTTGCACGATGCTATGACCTTAAGTATTGGTTCAGGTGTTCCTAAACACACTGCTATTGGAATTGGCATGTGGTTGGGTGTTATAATGGCATTTAACGTTTGGTTTGTAATTTGGCCAAATCAAAAAAGAGCTTTAGGTATTGTAGAATGTGATCCAGAATTAAAAGCTAAGTCTGCAAGAACTGCTATGTTATTTTCTAGAACAAATACTTTGCTATCTTTGCCAATGCTTCTATCAATGGTTGCGGCTCAAAATTTATATTAATTTTTTTCTTCGTCTTTTAAAATAGTCTTTTGTGAAACTTTAAGTCTTACTAATACAGTGTTTGCAATATAAATTGAAGAATATGTTCCAAAAACTACTCCAAAAATCATAGCTAAAGAAAAACCTTTTAGAATTTCTCCACCAAAGAAAAATATGGATAATAATGCTAACAATGTAGTTATTGACGTAATCAAAGTTCTAGATAAAGTTTCATTAATTGAAATATTAGTTAGTTCAAAAATCTTTATATCTGAATATTTTCTCAAGTTTTCACGGACCCTATCAAAAATAACAACTGTATCATTCATTGAATATCCAACTATAGTTAGAACAGCGGCAATAATTGATAAATTAATTTCAAGTCCAAGTAATGAAAATAAACCAAGAGTGACTATAACGTCATGAAATAAAGCTAGTATTGCACCCAAACTGAATTGCCATTCAAATCTAATCCAAATATAAATTAACATTAAAGCTAGAGCTACTGATATTGCAATGACACCAGATCTTAATAATTCAGCACTTACTTTAGGACCTACATTTTCTACCCTTCTGAAATTAAAATTATTACCAAAAGATTTTTCTAAATTTGTTTTAATTTGTTCAATAACGTTTTTGTTATCATTTATTTCAAATTTAATTAAGAAATCAGTTTTATTACCAAAATTTTTTACAGAAATATCACCCAAATTCATTTGGCTAAGATTATCTCTTAATGACGAAACGTTAATTTTGTTATCAGATGATCTTAGTTCTATTAATGTGCCACCCTTAAAATCAATTCCAAAATTTAAACCTTTAAATACCAAAAATGTTAATGAAATAACAACAAGTGTGACAGAGATAATATTAAATTGATTGTAATATTTGTTAAAGGGTATCATCTAAATTAAACCTTCCTTATCCTTATTTTTTGAAACGTATAAAACAGTTAATAATCTAGCTATAAAATAGACAGAAAAAAGAGTTGTAAAAATTCCCACTCCCAGTGTTAAAGAAAAACCTTTGATTGGGCCTGATCCCATAAAAAATAAAATCATAGCTGCTAATAAAGTTGTTATATTAGCATCTAGAATAGCTGTTTTAGATTTTGTATATCCACTATCAAAAGCTATTAAGTTGTTTTTTTCATTTTTTAATTCTTCTTTAATTCTCTCAAAAATTAAAACATTTGCATCAACTGCCATTCCAACAGTTAAAATAATTCCTGCTATACCAGGTAATGTTAAAGTAGCTTCAAAAATTGTTAAAACTCCAACTAAAAGAAATAAGTTTATAATTAATGTAATATTAGTAATTAGACCAAATATTTTATATTTTATAAATATAAACAAGATAACAAGCACGAATCCAATAATTAGGGCAATCATTCCTGCATTAATTGAATCTTGACCTAAATCTGGGCCCACAGTTCTTTCTTCTATAATGTTTAAAGGTGCAGGTAATGCACCAGACCTAAGCAGTAAAGCAAGGTCTGTAGCTGATTGAAATGTAAATCCACCACTTATTTGACCAGATCCACTAGCAATAGTGTCTCTTATAACAGGTGCGCTTATAATTTTTCCATCCAATACTATCGCTAATTGTTTTCCTATGTTTGTTGATGTTGCTTTACCAAATCTTTTTGCCCCCACTCGATCAAGAGTAAAAGTAACAACAGTTTCGTTAGTTTCATTATTCATTCTAGGTTGTGCATCTAAAAGATTGTCACCACTTAAAATAATTCTTTTACTTACCATGGATTCTTCAGTGCTATCTTCATATTTTAATTTTTCTGAACCAAATGAACCTTCTTCATTTTTTGTAACAAATCTAAAAGTTAAATTTGCAGTTTTGCCAAGAAGTGATTTTATCCTCATTGGATCATCTAACCCAGGAAGCTCTACTAAAATTCTATCATTTCCTCTTTTAAGAATATTGGGTTCATTTGTTCCAATTTCATCAATTCTTCTTCTAACAATTTCTAGAGCTTGATCTTGCGATGAAGTTTTAAGTTCAATAATTCCTTGTCTTGAATAACTTACTGTAAATAAATTATTTGTTTCAACAATGTCTAGTTGATGAGATTTAAATCTTGGATAGTATGGGTTAAGATCACTTTCCTCATCTGTAAAAACATCTATAATTTGTTGTTTAAAATTTTCATCAACAGAAAAAGAAATTTTTTGACCAGATAATTTCACGTTATTAATTCTGATATTTTTCTCTTTAAAGTAGTTTCTAATAGTAATTGTGAAGTTTTGGAGTTTCTGTTCAATGACAGGTGTATTGTCTATTTCTAATAAAAGATATGAGCCACCTTGTAAATCTAAGCCTAAATTTATTTTTTTTTCAAATAAATTATTATCAATTTTCAAAATATTTGATGAGGCAAAAAAAATAAAAATTAAAGTTATAAAAGAAATAAAAATTATTTTTAATTTTGAAAAATACAACACTTAATTAAAAAAAATTATTTCTTAGTTTCTTGAGAATTCATTAAACTTTGAATACCTGTTCCTCTAATGATTTCAACGGTAACATTGTCTGCTATCTCAACTTCGACTTTATCGTTATCGATTACTCTTGAGATTGTACCTGTTATTCCACCGGAGGTAACAACTTTATCTCCTTTTTTTAAGCTCTCAACCATCGCTTTATGTTCTTTAACTTTTTTTTGTTGAGGTCTTATCAAGAAAAAATAAAATATTACAAAAATTAATATTAAGGGTATAAATTGACCTATTCCTGAACTTTCCATAAAACTCCTTGATTAAAAAAGAATATTTATACTATCTATTGAATTAAAACAACTTTAATTGATTGAAATCTTTTCCAAATCGTTCATATAAGGTCTAAGTACTTTTGGAACTGTTATAGAGCCATCTTTTTGTTGGTAATTTTCTAAGATGGCAATTAAAGTTCGGCCTACTGCTAAACCACTGCCATTTAAAGTGCCAGTATATACCGTTTCATTTTTTTGATTCTTGTATCTAGTCTTCATTCTTACAGATTGAAATGTGAAGCATGATGAACAAGATGAAATCTCTCTATATTTTTTTTCAGAAGGTAACCAAACTTCAATATCGTAAGTTTTTTCAGCACTAAAACCCATATCGCCACTACATAATATGACTTTACGATAAGGTAATTCTAAAAGGTCTAAAATCCCTGTTGCACAATTTGTCATTCTCTCAAGTTCTTCTGAACAATTTTCTTGTTCGACAACACTAACTAACTCGACTTTGTAAAATTGATGTTGTCTAATCATTCCTTTTGTATCTTTTCCGTAGCTACCTGCTTCTTTTCTAAAACATGGAGTTGATGCAACAAATCTTAATGGTAAAGATTTTATATCTATAATTTTATCTTTAACAATATTTGTTAAAATCACTTCAGCTGTTGGAATTAAAAATTTTCTACCAGTACCTTCTTCTAATTTTACTTCAAACTGATCATTTTCAAATTTAGGAAGCTGGCCAGTTCCAAACATTGTATTTTCAGAAGCTAATAATGGAGGTGAAATTTCCTCGTAATTATTTTTTTGAACATGTGTATCGAGCATAAAATTAGAGAGAGCTCTTTCTAGCAAGGCCAATTTATTTTTAACAAAAACAAATCTTGAACCTGTAGTTTTTGTTGCCAAATCAAAATCGAGCATTTTTAAATTTTCACCTAATTCATAATGAGATTTAGGAGTAAAATCAAATTTAGGTATTTTACCAGATTTACTTATTTCAACATTATCATTTTCATCTTTACCGTTTGGAACATCTGCATGAGGTATATTTG
>CABXRR010000014.1 GCA_902514695.1 uncultured Pelagibacteraceae bacterium | reverse complement strand
TAATTCTTTTAATTTATTTTCATAATTCATAATTAATCCTTTATTAAATCTGAAAGTGTTTTACTTTCTTTGAATTTTTTAAATTTATCTTTTATACCCGATTTATCAAATTTTTCTTTACCTGATTTTACTTTTTCATTTGTTTTTTCCTTTAATTTAGCAGCATTACATTCAATATATTTAGCAGAAAGCTTTTTAAATTGTGTACAATCAATTTCATCTGAAAAGGAAGGGGTAAAATATATCAATAAAGCAATTAACGGTAAAATTATTTTATATTTCATTTTTTAATTTTCTTTCTTTTTTTTGTTTTATCGTATTCTTTTCTTTTCTCAATTAAAATTAATGCATCTTCCATATTTAACTCAGAGGGATCTTTTTCCTCAGGTATAGTTGCATTAAGAGATTTGTATTTGATATAAGGACCATATTGTCCTTTCATTATTCTTACAGGCTTTTTATCTTCAGGGTGCTCACCTAAATCCTTAATAATTGATGAAGACATTCTTCCTGGTTTTGCTTCAGCTATTAATGTTATAGCTCTATTAAGACCTATAGAAAAAATTTCCTCTATATTTTCAATTCTAGCAGATTTATTTTCACATTTTAAATAAGGACCAAATCTTCCTGTGTTTAATGTAATTTCCTTTTGATTATCAGGATTTATTCCTAAAGACTTAGGTAATGAGCACAAAAATTTAGCTTTTTCTAAATCAATATTATCCAATTCTAAACCCTTAGGTATTGAAACATTTTTTAATAGTTCATTGACTTCTGATTTAGTTTTTTTACTTTTTTTCTTTTTCTTTGTAGCATTTTCATTCTCTATTTCGGCAGAGATTTTTTCATACTGAAGATAGGGGCCAAATCTTCCATTTTTTAAATATATATCATTACCATTTTCATGTTTTCCAATAAATTTCGGCTCGGCTAATTGTGCTTGTGCAGCAGCTTTTGCTTTAGATAATGGTCTTGTAAATTTACATTCTGGATAATTTGAGCAACCTATGAAAGCACCACCTCTAAAGCTATTTTTTAAACTTAAAGTTCCATCATTACATAATTGGCATTTTCTTACAATATTTCCCTCTTTATCTTTATCAAAAACTAAACTTCCCAAACTTTCATTAAGCAAATCCAAAACTTCTCTAGTTCTTTTTTCTTTAACTTCAGAAACATTGTTATTAAAGTCTTTCCAAAAAAGTTCTAAAACTTTTATCCAGCTTTCTTTTCCAGTTGTTATTTCATCCAGTTGATCCTCTAATCCAGCAGTAAAATTATAATCAACATATTTTGAAAACAATTTTTCTAAAAAAGCTGAAATTAATTTACCTCTATCAGTAGGAAAAAAACGTTTGTTGAGTATTTCAGCATATCCTCTATTAGCTATTGTAGAAATTATACTTGCATAAGTAGAGGGTCTTCCAATACCTAGTTCTTCTAGTTTTTTAACTAAACTAGCCTCAGAATATCTTGGTGGTGGTTGTGTATAATGTTGTTCATCTAACAATGACTCGATATTAATAGGTCCTTTAGATACAGATGGCAAAATATTTTCATCATCATCTTTACTTTGATTATTATAAATCTTCAAAAAACCATCAAATTTAAGAACAGACCCACTAGCTTTACAAATAGTATCATTATTATCTGAGGTTATGGTTATTGTGTTTCTATCAAATTTAGCGGACTCCATTTGAGATGATAAAGCTCTACTCCAGATCAGGTCATATAGTTTATTTTGATCTGTGCTTAAATATTTTTTAACACTTTGGGGAGTTCTAATAATGTCTGTAGGTCTGATGGCTTCATGAGCCTCCTGTGCATTTTTAGCTTTTTTACCAGAATAATTTAAAGCCTCTTTGGGTAAATACTCATTACCAATTTCTTTTTTAATATAATCTCTAAATGCTGATACTGCATCCTTGGATAAGTTAGTTCCATCAGTTCTCATATAAGTAATCAAACCAATTGTCTCCCCCTCAATTTCTATACCTTGATAGAGTTTTTGTGCAATTTGCATAGTTCTAGATGCACCAAACCCTAATCTACTCGAGGCTGTTTGTTGTAGAGTAGATGTAGTAAATGGTCCAGACGGATTACGATTTACTATTTTACTAGAAATATCAGTAATACTAAATTTTTTTTTATTAATATTTAAAATAGCTTTATTTATTTCTTCCTTATTTCTAAATGAAAATTTTTCAATCTTTATGTTGTCCAGCTGACTGATACTAGCTGTTATATTTTGATTTTTTTGATCAGCAAATTTTACACTTAAAGTCCAAAATTCTTCAGGTTTAAAAGACTCAATTTCGTGCTCTCTTTCGGTGATTAATTTTAATGCTACAGATTGAACTCTTCCAGCAGATTTTGAACCAGGTAATTTAGTCCAAAGTATTGGTGAAATATTAAATCCAACTAAATAATCTAAAGCTCTTCTAGCCATGTAAGCATCAACTAGAAGTGGTTCAATTTGTCTTGGATTTTCTATCCCATGAATTACAGCCTTTTTAGTTATTTCATTAAACACAACTCTTTCGATCTCTTTATCTTTTAAAAGTTTTTTTTCATTCAAATATTCTTTTACGTGCCAGGCAATTGCTTCTCCTTCACGATCTGGGTCAGTAGCTAAAATAATCTTAGATGAGTCTTTTGCAGCATCTGTTATTTCTTTGAGATATTTTTTTGAAAAGCTGTCAACTTCCCATTCCATTTTAAAATCTTGATCTGGATCAACAGAACCATTTTTGGAAGGTAAGTCTCTAATATGACCATAACTTGCTAAAACTTTATAATTATCTCCCAAATATTTATTAATTGTTTTAGCTTTAGCTGGACTTTCTACAATGACCAAATTCATAAGCTACAAACTACTCAAAAGACTTAGATAGTCAATTTAATAAAT
Source organism: uncultured Pelagibacteraceae bacterium (assembly GCA_902514695.1). Classification (GTDB taxonomy): domain Bacteria; phylum Pseudomonadota; class Alphaproteobacteria; order Pelagibacterales; family Pelagibacteraceae; genus Pelagibacter. The sequence goes on along the minus strand of CABXRR010000014.1, from coordinate 14,174 downwards.
TTTTGTCTTGGTTTCTTCTTTATTTTTCAATCTTTTAATATTTTGTCTATGGGTAAAAAATATCAAAACAAACATAATTGTAAAAAAAATTACCTGATCAAATTGAGTTAAAATTAATAAATAGATTGGTATAGAAGCTGCACCTACTAAAGATGAAAGAGAAGAATATTTAGAAATAAAAAAAGTTATAAACCAAGAAATAGTAAAGATAATTCCAAAGTAAATATTTAAAGCAAATAAAATTCCCACATAAGTAGCAACACCTTTTCCACCTTTAAACTTTAACCAGATTGGAAATACATGACCTAAAAAAGCACATAAAGAAGCAACATATAAAAATTCTTGGTAAAAAATTTTTACATAAATTACAGGCACTACAGCTTTTAAGATATCCAAAACTAAAGTTGAGTAACCGATACTTTTATTTCCTGTTCTTAAAGCATTAGTCGCTCCAATATTTCCTGATCCAATTTCTCTAATATCTTTTTTTAAAAAAATCTTCGTTAATATAAAACCAAATGGTATGGAGCCCATGAGGTAAGAAATTATACCTATCAAAAAAATATCCATATTATAGCTTAAATAATTCTTTACCTTTTACAAATGTATTTGTAACTTTGCCTTGCAGTTTTTTATCTTCAATTGAGGTATTTTTTGATTTTGAAATTAAATTTTCCTTTTTTACAATCCATGGTTTGTCTATATCCACTACACACAAATCTGCATCACTCCCAATTGAGAGATTCCCTTTATCTATTTTAAGTATTTTTGCAGGGTTAGATGTGAGAGCTTTTATTATGGTTTCTAATTTCAGAGAACCATTATGATAAAGTTCCAAACTTAAAGATAATAATGTTTCTATACCAGAAGCCCCTGTAGCAGCCTGAGAAAAAGTAAGTCTTTTAGATTCTTCATCTTCAGGTTTGTGATCAGAAACAATAACATCAATTAATCCATCTTTTATTCCTTGAACTAAAGCTACTCTGTCTTCTTCTTTTCTGAGAGGTGGAGATAATTTTAAAAAAGTTCTAAAGTCTCCTATATCATTTTCATTCAATGAGAGATTATTAATAGAGACACCCGAAGTAAATTTTACTATTTCTTTTCTTTGTTTAATTACTTCTATAGATTTTTGAGAAGATAGTTGTGATATATGATATCTACATTTAACTTTTTCCAATAACGTTAAATCTCTTTCTATCAAAATTCTCTCAGCAATTTCTGGTATACCAGATAGACCTAGTTTTGATGCAATAATACCTGAATTGATCATACCATTTTTTGCAAGTTCATAATCTTCAGCATGTTGCATTATTAAACATCCAAGATCTTTTGCAGAATTCATTATTCTCGACATTAATCTTGGATTTTGAATTGTTTTAATTCCATCTGTAAAAGCGACTATTCCTTTTTTTTGTAATAGACCGAATTCTATCATGTTAGTGCCTTCAATATTTTTAGTGAGTGAAGCGCAAGGAAAGATGTTTATTTTAGATTTATCTCTTCCTCTTCTTTTTAAAAAATCAACAATAGATACATTATCTATAATTGGATCAGTATTAGGCATTGTGACAACCGATGTTACACCACCAGCCAAAGCTGCATTGCTTAAAGTTCTAAAATTTTCTTTATATTCATAACCAGGCTCTCCAACAAAAACTCGCATATCAACAAGTCCTGGAAATATATATTTACCCTTTAAATCAATTGGTTTTTCTCTCGTGGGAAGATTATTATTATTAACTTTTTTTCCAATAGCTTCAATTTTTCCATCTTCTCCAATAATCAATCCACCATTTTCATTAATAGAATTGTGAGGATCTATTATATTAGCATTTATAAAGTATTGTTTTTTCATCTAAATACAAAATATTTTTAAACAAGCCATACGTACCGCTACACCAAGTTCAACCTGTTCTTTAATTACACTTTTGTTAATATCATCAGCTAACATCGTATCAATTTCAATACCTCTATTCATTGGTCCGGGGTGCATTATTAATGCATCTGATTTTGCATGTTCTAACTTATCAGGTGTTAGACCGTAATATTCATAATATTCTCTATTTGAAGAAAGATAAGAACTTGTCATTCTTTCACTTTGTAATCTTAACATCATAACGATGTCACAATCTTTCAAACCTTTTTTCATATCAGTAAAAGTATTAACACCAAATTTATCAATCTCTTTTGGCATCAAATTTGTTGGAGCAATTATATTCACTTCAGCACCCAACATATTAAGTAGATAGATATTAGATCTTGCTACACGTGAATGAAGTATGTCACCACAAATTGCAATTTTTAGTCCCTCAATTTTTTCTTTACGGTTTATAATTGTTAAAGCATCTAGCAAAGCTTGAGTGGGATGTTCTCTTCTTCCATCTCCAGCATTTAAGACTGCACAATTAACTTTTTGAGAAAGTAAATTACATGCACCAGAGTCTTGATGCCTTATAACAATAATATCTGGATGCATTGCATTTAATGTCATAGCTGTGTCAATTAATGTTTCACCTTTTTTGATTGCTGAATTACTAATATTCATAGACATAACATCAGCACCAAGTCTTTTTCCTGCTAATTCAAACGAACTTTGTGTTCTTGTAGATGGTTCAAAAAATAAGTTAATCTGTGTTTTTCCTTTAAGAGCATCTATTTTTTTATTCTTACTTTGATTAACTTTTATAAAAGAATGAGATTCATGTAAGATCAAATTAACGTCATTAATTGATAAATCTTGGATACCTAACAAATGTTTTTGGGATATTTTAATAGCTTTATTTGTTTTAATTGCCATTAAAACCAACTCTATAACTATAAAGCTCTATAATAGCAAGTATTAATTATTAAGAAAATCTAATGCACCTTGTAATATAAAAGCAGCTGCATTTTCATCTATTTTCTTTTCTCTTTTACTTACATTAATATCTAGTTGACTTGACAAGTTGAAAGCACCTACGGTAGATAATCTTTCGTCCCATAAACAAATAGGTAAATTAATACTATTCTCTATGTTATTAGAGGTATCTTTAACGGATTGAGCAGAACTTCCCAAAGATCCATCCATATTAAGAGGGTTTCCTATAATGATTCCTTTTATATCGTTTTCTTTAATTATGAGTTTAAGCTCATCGATGAGTTCTTTAGCTGTAGATCTCTGAATGGTTTTAAAAGGTGTTGCAATTAATTGTTTTTCATCAGATATAGCGACGCCTATTCTTTTTGAGCCAAGATCTAAACCAATTAATCTACATTTATCTGACTGATTTTTTTTGAATTCCTCTAAGGTGATCATATTGTATATTTTAAACTTAAGTGATAGTTTGCGTCATATTTAAATAGCATATGAGTATAGATCTTAAAACAATAAAACATATATCAAAGTTATCAAGAATTTCTGTGGACGAACAAAAAGCTTATAAATTAGCTAATGATTTGAACTCTATTTTTAAGTTTATTGAAAAACTTAATGAATTAAAAACAGACAATATTGAACCACTCACTTCTATTGCTGAAACTACTTTAAAACTAAGACCTGATGAGGTTAAAAGTAAAGATATTCGTGAACAAATAATAAAAAACTCACCTCAAGATAATGAAGATTATTTTGTTGTTCCAAAGGTTATTGAATAATGTCTGATATTACAAAACAATCCCTTTCAGAACTAGTTAAGAATATAAAAGATAAAAAATTATCTTCTGAGGAGGTTACAAAAGCATTTATTGACAGATCTGAAAAATCAAAAGAGTTAAATGCTTATATTACAGAAGATTATTCATCTGCATTAGAAAAGGCTAAAAAATTTGATCAAAAACCAAATTTAAATTTAAAGCTTCCTGGTATACCAATGGCAGTTAAAGATTTATTTTGTACAAAAAATATCCTTACTACTGCTGGAAGCAAAATCTTAAATAATTTTGTTCCTTCATACGAGTCTACTGTTACACAAAATATTTGGAATGAAGGAGCTATACTTCTAGGAAAATTAAATTGTGACGAATTCGCAATGGGATCTTCAAATGAAACTAGTTTTTTTGGCAATGTTCAAAATCCGATTGATAAAAATTTAGTCCCAGGGGGTTCTTCAGGAGGTTCGGCATCAGCGGTTGCTGGTCAATTGACTCCTATAACTATTGGGACAGATACCGGTGGTTCTATCAGACAGCCAGCTTCTTTTACTGGAACAGTAGGTCTTAAGCCAACTTATGGGAGTTGTTCACGTTATGGTATAGTTGCTTTTGCGTCATCTTTAGATCAAGCAGGTCCTATGGCTCAAAATGTAAAAGATTGCGCATTACTTCAGGAAATAATTAGCTCATACGATCCCAAAGATTCTACATCAATTGATTTTAAAAGAAATGAATACAGTAAAGAATTAACAAATAATATTAAGGGTAAAAAAATTGGAATACCAAAAGAATATAGAGTGGATGGTATGCCAAAAGAAATTGAGGAACTTTGGCAAAAAGGTATTAAATATGCTAAAGACTGTGGAGCTGAAATAATAGATATATCACTTCCAAATACAAGTTATGCATTGCCAACTTATTATATAGTGGCACCAGCAGAAGCCTCTTCTAATTTAGCTAGGTATGATGGTGTAAAATATGGATTTAGAGCAAAAGGAGAGAATCTTATAGATATGTATGAAAAAACAAGGTCTGAAGGTTTTGGCGCTGAAGTTCAAAGACGAATTATGATTGGAACTTATGTTTTATCATCTGGTTATTATGATGCATATTATCTTAAAGCTCAAAAAGTAAGAAAATTAATTAAAAATGATTTTGATGAAGCATATAATAAAGTAGATGCAATATTAACCCCTTCAACACCAAGTTCTGCATTTAAAATTGGAGAGAAGAAAGATGATCCAGTTTCGATGTATTTAAATGATATATTTACTGTACCAGTTAACTTGGCAGGTTTACCTGGAATTTCTATCCCAGCAGGTCATGATGCTAAGGGATATCCATTAGGTTTACAAATAATTGGCAAAGCTTTTGATGAACAAAACATACTAAACATTGCTTATGCTATGGAAGAAAAGATTAATTTTAAAAATAAGATAACTGATTGGTGGATTAAATGAGCAAAAATAAATCAGAATATCTAATCAATAGGAAAGATAATCAATATGAGGTTGTAATTGGCTTAGAAGTCCATGCCCAAGTTACTTCAGAGTCAAAATTATTCTCATCATCTTCAACTAAATTTGGAGCTGAACCTAATACTCAAGTAAGTTTAGTTGATGCAGCATTTCCTGGAATGTTGCCAGTAATAAATGAATTTTGTGTAAAGCAAGCAATAAAAACTGGCATTGGTCTTAATGCTAAAATAAATAAACGATCAGTATTTGATAGAAAAAATTATTTTTATGCAGATTTGCCTCAAGGGTATCAAATTTCTCAATTTAAAGATCCAATTGTAGGTGAGGGTAAAGTTATTTTAGATATGCCAAATGGACAAAAAGAAGTTGGTATTGAAAGATTACACTTAGAGCAAGATGCTGGAAAAAGTATTCATGATCTTGACCCACAGAATACGTTTGTAGATTTAAATAGATCTGGAGTAGCTCTAATGGAAATTGTGAGCAAACCAGACCTTAGATCTCCAGATGAAGTAAGTGCGTATATTAAAAAATTAAGATCAATTATGAGGTACCTTGGTACATGTGATGGAAATATGCAAGAGGGATCATTAAGAGCAGATGTGAATGTTTCTGTGAGAGCAAAAGGCTCAAAAGAATTTGGAACCAGATGTGAGATTAAAAATGTAAATTCTATAAAGTTTATGCAAATGGCAATTGAATATGAAGCAAATAGACAAGTTGATTTAATTGAAGAAGGTAAGACAATTGATCAAGAAACAAGATTATTTGATACTAAAAAAAATGAAACAAGATCAATGAGATCAAAAGAGGACGCACATGATTATAGATATTTCCCAGATCCTGATTTATTACCATTAGAAGTATCTGATGAATTTGTTAATGAACTTAAAAAAAATATTCCAGAATTACCAGATGATAAAAAGAAAAGATTTATTGATGAATTTAAGCTATCACCATATGAGGCAACAATCTTAGTCTCAGATATCGATACAGCAAAATATTTTGAAGAGGTTGTAGCTAAGATGGGTAAGAACAAAGATATTAAATTAGCAGTTAACTGGATTACAGGTGAATTATTTGCAGTTTTAAACAATAAAAACCTTGAAATTTCTCAGAGTCCAGTAAGTGCAAAAAATTTAGCTATACTAGTTAACTTGATAAAGAATGGAACAATTTCTGGAAAAATAGCAAAGACTGTATTTGAATTAATGATGGATGGAGATAAAGATCCTCAAAAAATAGTTGAAGAAAAAGGACTTAAGCAACAAAGTGATCCTAAAGCTATAGAGGCTTTAATTGATAAAATAATTAATGATAACAGAGAAAAAGCAATTGAGTATAAACAAGGTAAAGAAAAATTATTTGGTTTCTTTGTTGGTCAAGCAATGAAAGCTTCTGGTGGTAAAGCCAATCCTCAACTTATAAATGAGATATTAAAGAAAAAACTTCAATAGAATGGGTGCAAACCTTGATATTACAGAAAAGTTACAAAATTATATAAATAATTTTGGATTAAATCTACATCCAGTTCAAAAAGAAATAATTGATTATAATAAAACTTTAGGTGATGTCAAAAGAATGCAAATTGATCCTACCCAATGTAATTTCCTTCATTTAATTATAAAAGTTGCAAATATTAAAAATGTTCTTGAAATTGGAACTTTCACAGGATTGAGTGCTCTTACAATTTCACTTGCCTTACCTCATGATGGAAAACTAATTGCCCTTGATAAAAATGAGGAGACAAACAAAATAGCATTGAATTTTTTCAAAAAAGCTAACCAAGAGCATAAAATTCAAACAATAATTAAACCTGCTCTTGAAAGTATAAAAGAATTGAAAAATAATAAATTTGATATGGTTTTCATTGATGCAGATAAAATGAATTATAAAGAATATTATGAAAAATCATTAAAACTGTTAAATAAGGGTGGCTTAATAATTATTGATAATGTTTTATGGCATGGTGAAGTCGTTGATGAAAAAAATAATGATAAATTTACTATAAATATTAGAGAATTTAATAAATTTGTATCTCAAGATAAAAGAGTAGAGCAAATTATTATACCATTAGGTGATGGAATGACAGTTTGTAGGGTTTTATAATGTTAAAAGTTTTTGGCTTTTATAAATTCGTAAAGGTTAAATCTTTAAAAAAAAACAAAAATTTTTTACAGAAGTTTCTTATTTTTAATCATATTAAAGGAACCATAATTATCGCTAAAGAGGGATTAAATGGTACTATTTCTGGTAATATCAAAGATATTGATAAAACTATAAAAAAACTGAAATCTTTATTTTCATTTAAAAAATTTGATAGTAACAATGAGTCTAAATCTAAATTTCAGCCTTTTCATAAGCCAAAAGTTAAGATTAAAAAAGAAATTGTTCCAATGAATTTATCTATAAATTCTAAAGAAAGAGATATGAAAACTCATTTAAACCCAAAAGATTGGAATAAACTAATTAAGAATAAAGATACTCACATAATTGATACTAGAAAACCTTTTGAATACAAGGTTGGTACTTTCAAAAGATCAGTAAATCCAAATGTAACTAATTTTAGAGACTTTCCTAAATATCTAAATAACCTTAAAAAAGATATACCTGTTGCTATGTTTTGTACTGGGGGAATACGTTGTGAAAAAACTTCAGTATATTTAAAAAAGAAGGGTTTTAAAAATATATATCAATTAAATGGTGGGATTCTAAGCTATCTCAAAAAAATTAAGAAAAAAGATAGTTTATGGAAAGGTGAATGTTTTGTTTTTGATAATAGAATTAGTTTAAAACATGAATTAAAGTTAGGCTCTTATTCTATTTGTAGTGGATGCAGAATGCCCATATCTTCAAAAGATAAAAGATCAAATAAGTATGAAGAGGGAGTTTCTTGCCCAAATTGTCATGATAAATTGACAGAAACTCAAAAATCGCGTTTTAGAATGAGACAAAGTCAGATATACAAAGCAAAACAATCTGGAAAAAAACATATATTTCAAAAAGAATTTAAATAAGGATAACTTTGTCTAAAGCAATTAAATTAACTAAAGATCCAATATGGTTTTTATTAAGGAAAGTTACTATACCAGCAAGTGTAGGTTCATTATTTCAAACATTTTATAATTTAGTTGATACTTGGTTTGCTGGTAGAATTTCAGCTGAGGCTATAGGGGCTATAGCCAAGTCATTTCCAATCTATTTTACAATTATAGCTATTGGCGTAGGATTAAGTGCAGGAACAAATACTTTAATTGGAAACAATATTGGGTCAAAAAATATCAGAAGAGCCTCTCTATTTGTTGCCCAATCAATTATATATGCAGTAGCATTATCGATACTGGTCACTTTATTTGGATTAAATGTATCAGATTTTCTTTTATCTTTAATGGGTGCTGATCAAGAAGGAATATTTTTATCCAGAAAGTACCTAGATATTATCTTTTATGGAACAATAATTGTACTAATACAGATTTCTTTAAATGGAACTTTAAATGCACAAGGTGATACAAAAAGCTACAGAAATGTTTTAATTTTTAGCTTTTTCTTAAATATTTTTCTTAATCCTCTATTTATTTTTGGCTATGGATTTATTCCAGCTTTTGGTATTTCTGGTCTTGCGATCGCTACAGTAATTTCTCAATTTGTTGGACTTTTATATTTAGCTCATAAAGTATATTCTTGTGAGCTTAAAAAATATTTAAGACCTCAATGCTTCATTCCTAAATACGATTTATTAAAAGAACTTCTCTATCAATCTACACCAGTTATGTTTAGTATGCTTTTTATTGGTGTAGGGCTTTTTAATATCCTTTATTTTATTGGTCAATTTGGTGACCTGGCAACAGCTGGTTATGGTGCAGCTCTAAGAATCGAGCAAGTATTTTTGTTACCTGTAATTGGATTAAACACCGCTGTATTATCAATAGGTGGACAAAACTTTGGTGCAAAGAGTTATGATCGCATAAGAGAGCTTTATAGAAAAGCATTATTTTTTGGCTCATCATTTATGATATGTGCAGGAATAATAATTTTTTTTGGAGCTGAAGGCTTAGTTTCCTTATTCACTGATAATTCAGAGGCAATTTATCATGGAGCAATATATTTAAAAGTTGCAGCTTTAATTGGCCCTATATATCCAGTATTTTTTATTACAACTGCTGTGTTTCAAGCTGTAAAAAAACCTCTCTATAGTCTTTATTTAAGTATATTGAGATTAACCGCATTTCCTTTTTTGAGCTTATGGTATGTAATAAACATCAGAGGCGGAGAATACGAAGATATTTTTTACACTATTATGGTAACTAATTGGGCAATGGGAATTGCTGTTTTGATATTTATTGGTTATTTTCTAAATAATGTATTTAAACAAAATAAAACTCTTTTTATTTATTAGTATTTGTCTAATATTTTTTTTTCTGACTTATAATGATGTAAAGTCTTATGAAATTAAGATTATTGATGGAGATACAATTCATTTAAATAATGAAAAAATAAGATTTTCTGGGATAGACACTCCAGAACTTAAACAAACTTGTAACAAAAATAATGAAATTATTAATTGCGGTATTCAAGCTAGACAACTGTTAATAAATAAAATTGGTAAAAATAAAGTAAATTGTATTAGAGAAGGTAAAGATCAGTATAAGAGAACTTTAGCTGAGTGTTTTGTAAATGATCTTAGTTTATCTAGATTTTTGGTTAGAGAAGGTTATGCATTTGCTTATAGAAAATATTCTAAAAAATTTATAAATGATGAAAATTTTGCTAAAAAAAACAACATAGGTATGTGGACAATGAAGTTTGAATATCCTTGGGACTGGAGAAAAAAAAATTAATCTCTTTTAAGTTTATTTTCTAACTTCCTCACAAAGTAAGAAACTATTAGAATTAAAACCAAATATTCTAATATCAAAAAAGTATAGATCTCTAAAGGTCTATAAGTTGTAACCACTAGTTCATTAGCTTTTCTTGTTAAATCTCCAATACCTATTATTGATACCAGTGATGACATTTTTAATACATAAACAAATTGATTACCAATTGCTGGTAAAATATTTTTAATAGCTTGAGGTAAAATAACTAGCCTTAACTTTCTAAAAAAATTTAAACCTAATGAGCTTCCAGCTTCCCATTGAGCTTTCTTGATTGAATTTATCCCAGCTCTAAATATTTCTGCTTGAAATGCACTTTCACTTATTGATAAAGCGATAATGCCTGAAACAAATGGACTAAAGCTAATCCCAGTCATTATTGGTAATCCATAATAAATCCATAGGATTAAAACTAGAAGAGGGATTGCTCTTACTATTTCAACATATCCAATATTTAAATAAGTTAAGAATTTATTTTTTGCTAAAGATGGAACCGCTACGATAAAACCAATAATCATTGAAATAATTATTGAGATGACTGAAATATAAATCGTTGTAGTTATCCCACTTAATAAAAATTTAAGATTAGTTAGTCCTTCAATATTATTTGGTGATAGAATTAACCAATTTAGTTCACTTTTACCACAAGAGGTTAATGGTAATATCAGAAGTAAAAAGAATAAATTTTTCACTCTCTGATTTATAAAGAATTAAAAATTAATTACTAATTGATTATAAGCTTTTTAAATTATATTTCCCTAATAACTTAGTAAAGAAGCCTGATGACTTTTTCTTCTTTATCCAGTCATTGACATAATTGTTCCATTTATCATCACCTTTAGGAACCATCATAGCTAAGAAAGCTGGATTTTTTTCTCCATCCGGAACTATAGCAAGTTGTGGATACTTAATTACTAGTTTATTTGCTTCTGTTGAACTTGTAATATTCCCATCAGCTCTTCCAGCTAAAACTTCTTGAAAGTCTCTTGCTGGAGCTTCTACAGAATTTAACTTAGACTTTGGAAAAAATTCTTTTGCTTTTTCTTCTTGTGATGTACCAAGAGTAGTAGCGATTGTTACACTTGAATTATTTAGTGAATCCCAAGTTGAAAATTTTTTTAAATTCTTTTTAAGAACCAATGGTACAGTTCCATATTTGTAATAAGTGTCTGTAAATCCAGCTACTTCAGCTCTTTTTGGAGTTTTTGTTACACTTGTTGAAATGTCATATCTTGCAGACGTAATACCTGAAACAATTGTTTTCCATTCTGCAGGAACGAATTCAACTTTAACACCCATGTCCTTAGCTAGTTCATTCATTACATCAATATCAAATCCTTTATATTTGTTGGTTGCTGGATCTTTCATTGTCATTGGATCCCAGTCTCCAGTTGTTCCAACTTTTAAAACTCCAGCTGAAAGTATTTTGTCTAAATTCGACTCTGCGTTTGAAGAAAAGGGTAAAAATGCAAATAATGCAACAAATAATAATTTTTTCATTCTAGTAGATAGCTGATTTAAAAAAAAATTGTGACTATAATCTTGACGCAGCGTCGTTCATCCAAGAGAACAAATGTTGTGAAAAAGAGCGTCTAACAAACAAATTTACTATATTTTTCTCATGATTATGAACAATTATATCAATTTTAGATAAAATTGTTTGAGTAACAGCACCTTTTTTATTTTGAAAGTCATTAAAATTAAAAGGTGATCCAGTTTGAAATAATTCATAAATTTTATTACCTTTAAGGTTAATCATAACAAATTGATCTGTGACATCTGTGATTGCACCAAGATTTAATTTAGAAATATTATTGATCAATAGTTCTTCCGTTGCATAATTATTTGTACTTTCATCAACAGGCTCGTTAGAAAAAATCATCCATTCATCTGGACTCAACCAAAGAGCTGTTAGTTTGTCACTTTGAGTAGAAGTATTTGCTTCTGTAGGTAAAAGAATATTTAGAGATTTCCCAACAGCAGAAATAAATTCTCTTTTTTTACCTCTTATTAACAATTTCATTATTGGTTTAATCTCTTTCATTTGGAGATCTTGTATCAATGTATCTTTAGGTAGTGATTGATTATAATTAAGCATTTAATCTTTCATTCTCCTTATCCAAAAAAACTGGATCAGCCACTGTTACTTTGATATTCTTTTTTTCCATTGGGATTACTAATTTTTGTCCCATCATATTTTTTCCACCTCTTACAACTCCAAGAGCTATAGATTTTTTAAGGTTAGGACTGTAATAACTTGATGTAATATGTCCTAACATTTCTATAGGAGATTTATTTACATCAGCTACTATTTGTGCTCCTTCTTCTAATACTTCATTAGGATCATCAGTGAGTAATCCAACAAGCTGCTTTCTATCTTCTCTTATAGTGTCAGATCTATATAAAGATCTTTTTCCAATGAAATCATATTTTTTTTTACTTACAATCCAATCCATCTGTAAATCGATAGGTGTCATTGTAGCATCAGTATCTTGACCAACAATTATGAAACCTTTTTCAGCTCTAAGTAAATGCATTGTTTCAGTTCCATAGGGTGTAATATTATAATCCTTACCTGCTTCCATACATTTTTCCCAAACTGATTTACCATAACTAGCTTGGACATTAATTTCGTAACTATGTTCTCCTGTAAAACTTATTCTCATAACTCTACAATTAATTTTACCAATATTTGCATTTTTAAATGACATATGTGGAAAATTTTCATCTGTAAAATCTAAATCTGGAATAACTTCACTTACAATTTTTTTACTATTCGGACCACAAACACTAATTGTTGCAAAATGATCAGTTACAGATGTTAAATAAACATCTAATTCAGGCCACTCTGTTTGTAAATAGTCTTCTAATTTACCCAATACATTGGCAGCCCCACCGGTTGTAGTTGTCATTATATAATGATTTTCACCTAATCGAGTGGTAACACCATCATCATAAACCATACCATCTTCATTGAGCATTAAACCATAACGACATTTACCTATAGCTAGTTTTGACCAAGCATTAGTGTAAACACGGTTTAAAAATTCTGAAGCATCTGTTCCCTGAATATCTATTTTACCTAATGTAGAAGCATCTAATATTCCAGCACTTTCTCTTGCAGCTTTACTTTCTCTTTGAACAGCTTGATGCATGTTTTCATTTTTTATTGGGTAATACCAAGCTCTTTTCCATTGACCTACATTTTCAAACTCAGCTTTATTTTTTATATGCCAATCATGAATTGGTGTTTTTCTAAATATATCAAAATATTCTCCAACATTTCTTCCAACTATAGTTCCAAATGTTAAAGGAGTGTAGGGTGGTCTAAATGTAGTAGTGCCTAATTCACCCATTTTTGCACCTGCGGTTTCAGAAATTATTCCTAATGCATGCATATTACCTAATTTACCTTGATCTGTTCCCATACCAGTTGTTGTATATCTTTTTACATGTTCAATAGATCTAAAACCTTCTCTTAATGCAAGTTTAATATCTTTTGCAGTGGCATCATTTTGATAATCTACAAAAGATTTTGTTTTTCCTAAAACTTTATCTGATGGTAATAACCAAATGTTTCTTTTTGATTTGTTAGTTGAAGATAAAACCTCTAAACCATCATACTCAGTATTTTTAATATTAAAATAATCTTTTAACAATTTTGGAGTATTTATTACAATTTCATCTAAAGTAAAATCACCATTACAGGATCCAATACTTAATTGATCTGAAGGATAAATGTTTGGTAAAAATACTTGATCCTCTTCTCTAAATTTTAATTTTCCACCAGATTGTGTAAATAGGTGGACAGCAGGAGTCCATCCTCCTGATATACCAAGACAATCACATGGTAAATCTATTTTAAAACCTATTACTTTTTGTCCATCCTTAGAGAGTTGTTTTATTGAAATCTTATTAATTCTTTTATAACCAAATGTATCTGTTACAGTATAACCTTTAAATATTTTAATATTATTTTTTTCTACTTCATAGAGTAGCTTAGAGTCAATTTCTTCTCTATTGTCTATAATAGCCTTAATATTTATACCTTTTTGAATTAAACTAATTGCGGTTTCATAAGCACTATCGTTATTTGTGAAAAGGATATTTTTTTCACCACATGCAACTCCAAAATAGTCTGCATACCTCTTAACTGCTGATGAAAGTAAAATTCCGGGACGATCATTAT
>CABXRR010000013.1 GCA_902514695.1 uncultured Pelagibacteraceae bacterium | reverse complement strand
CTTTTGTTGCACATAAAGTAAAGTTTAATTTAATTAATTCTTTTGCAAGTTCGATTCCTTCATCTTTATGAGAGTCTTTGAGTGAAATAAATGCCAAACCTTGTTTTGGTAATGAATTGGAAGATGCGATTTGACTTTTAGCAAATGCCATACCAAAATTTTTATCGAAACCCATTACTTCACCTGTTGATTTCATCTCTGGTCCCAAAAGTAAATCACTTTTTGGAAATTTATTAAATGGAAATACGGCTTCTTTTACAGCATACATGCCATTAGATTTATCTTTTAGATTAAAGTCTGACAATTTTTCTCCAGCCATTATTCGTGATGCAACTTTAGCTAAGGGCAAACCCTTAGCTTTAGAGACAAAAGGCACTGTTCGGCTAGCTCTTGGATTTACCTCTATTACAAAGATTTCATCTTTTTTAATTGCAAACTGTATATTCATGAAACCTTTTACTTTTAAGGCTATAGCTAATTTTTTAGTTTGATTTTCAATTTTTTTAATTAAGTATGGTTTAATTGATACCGGGGGCAAGCTACAGGCTGAGTCTCCAGAATGTATTCCAGCTTCTTCAATATGTTGCATTATACCAGCAACATAAACATGTTTTCCATCAGATATTGCATCAACATCAACTTCCATTGCATGATCGATAAACTTATCAATAAGAATTGGATTTTTTTCAGCTGCTTTAAATGCTTCTTCTACAAAATTTTTAAGCTGGCTTTTTTCATGGACAATTTCCATGGCTCTTCCACCTAACACATAAGAGGGCCTAACCATTAATGGCAGACCAATTTTATCTGCTATTTGGATTGCTTGTTTGAAAGTTTTTGCAATTCCACTTTCAGCTTGTTTTAATTTTAATCTTCTTAGTAAATTTCTAAATCTATCTCTGTCTTCTGCTAAATCAATTGATGTATATTGTGTTCCTAAGATTGGCAATTTGTTATTGTGTAAAAATTTAGCAAGTTTAATTGGAGTTTGGCCACCAAACTGTGTAATGACACCTATAAGATTACCTTTTTCTTTTTCTTTTTTAATAACATTGAAGACGAATTCTTCTTTTAAAGGTTCAAAATAAAGTCTATCACTAGTGTCATAATCTGTTGATACAGTTTCAGGGTTACAGTTGATCATGATCGTCTCAAAGCCTGCATCTTTTAATGAAAAGCTAGCCTGACAACAGCAATAATCAAATTCAATTCCTTGTCCAATTCTATTAGGCCCACCACCTAAAATGATAATTTTTTTCTTTGTAGTTGTATTAGCCTCACATTCTGAATTAATTGAAAAATTACGCTGATATGTTGAATACATATAAGGTGTGAATGATTTAAATTCAGCCGCACAAGTGTCAACCTTTTTAAATACAGGCAATACTTTGAGTGCCGTTCTTTTTTTTCTAACAGAATCTTCTGAAATATTAGTTAGTTCAGATAATTTTTTATCAGAGAAACCAATTGATTTTACTCGGTTAAACTCATCAAAATTTTTTGGCAAACCTTTAATTTTAATATTGTTCTCATCTTCCACAATTTCTTTTATTTGCTCTAAAAACCATGGATCAATTTTTGATAAAATGAAAATTTTCTTTAAGTTTATTTTTTTTCTAATCGCTTCAGCTACTAATAAAATCTTATTTGGAATATTTTCTTTAAGTTTTTTTTCAATTTGTTTTTTATTTAATTTAAATATTCTATCTAAACCTGAAAAACCAGTTTCAAGAGAAACCAAAGCTTTTTGAAGAGACTCTTTAAAGTTTCTACCAATAGCCATCGCCTCACCAACAGACTTCATAGAAGTACCTAATGTTGCTGGAGAAGATGAAAATTTTTCAAACGTAAATCTTGGAATTTTAGTTACCACATAATCAATACTAGGCTCAAATGATGCGGGAGTTGTTTTAGTTATTTCATTTTTTAACTCATCCAAGGTGTAGCCAACAGCAAGTTTTGCTGCAACTTTTGCAATTGGAAAACCAGTTGCTTTTGATGCAAGAGCGGATGAACGAGACACTCTTGGGTTCATTTCAATAACAACCATTCGACCATTTTTAGGATTGATAGCAAATTGGACATTTGATCCGCCTGTTTCAACTCCAATTTTTCTGAGACAAGCGATAGATGCATTTCTCATTACTTGATATTCTTTATCTGTAAGAGTAAGGGCTGGGGCAACAGTAACAGAGTCACCAGTGTGAATTCCCATAGGATCGATATTTTCAATAGAACATATAATGATACAGTTGTCCTTTTTGTCTCTAACAACTTCCATTTCAAATTCTTTCCAACCTTCTAAGCATTCTTCAACTAATACTTGATTGACTGGAGACTCTTGCAATCCATTTTTAATAATTTTTAGATAATCATTTTTATTTTTCGCAATTCCACCCCCAAGACCTCCTAGGGTAAACGCTGGCCTGATGATGGCTGGCAAACCAATCTTAGTTAAAACTTTTGATGCTTGATTAATATTGTTAACAATTTCAGATTTAGGTAAATCTAAACCGATATCAATCATATTTTTTCTAAATTTCTTTCTATCCTCTGCGTTAGATATTGCCTTGGAATTAGCGCCAATTAATTCTATTTTGTATTTTTTTAAAATTCCTTTTTTTTCAGCTTCCATTGCTAGATTAAGTGCAGTTTGACCACCCATTGTAGGAAGAATAGCATTAGGTTTTTCTTTTTTTAGAATTTTTTCTAGAACTTCTAAAGTAATAGGCTCAATATAAGTTTTGTCCGCAACATCAGGATCAGTCATTATCGTTGCTGGGTTTGAATTAATTAATACTACTTTAAACCCTTCATCACGTAACGCCTTACAAGCTTGAGTTCCTGAATAATCGAATTCACAAGCTTGACCAATAATGATAGGTCCAGCTCCAACAACTAAAATTTTTTTAAGATCTTTTCTTTTTGGCATTTTTTTTCATGTTGTTAATAAATTCTTGAAATAGATAAACACTGTCTTGTGGTCCAGGATTTGATTCTGGATGATACTGTACTGAAAATATTGGTTTGTTTTTTAATCGTATTCCCTCAATAGTATCATCAAAAAGAGATTTATGAGTTACCTCAATCTTTTTTGGTAAAGTTTCTTCGACTACTACAAAACCATGATTTTGACTAGTAATTTCAACTTTATCATGAACTAAATTTTTAACAGGATGGTTAGCTCCTCTGTGCCCCAATTTCATCTTTGTAGTTTTACCACCTAAAGCTAATGCTAAAATTTGATGACCTAAACAAATACCAAATATTGGTAAATTCTTTTTTATTAATTCATTAATTATTTCAATAGAATATTTTCCAGTTGCTGCCGGATCCCCTGGACCATTTGAAAGAAATATTCCATTTGGTTTAAGAGCTAAAATCTTTTCAGAAGTAGTTTTACAAGAAACAACAGTTACTTTACAATTGAAGTCAGAGAAATATCTTAATATATTTTTCTTTATTCCATAATCAATTGCGACCACATGAAATGAGTTTCGACTATTTTTTTTGTAACCAACTTCTTTTTTCCATGTCCGAAGACCTTTCCAAGTGTAATTTTTGGAGGTTGTTACTTTTTTAGCAAGATCAAGATTTTTTAATCCACTCCATTTAATTGTTTTATTAGTTAGCTTACTTATATTAAAATTTCCATTTTTTGAGTAAGCAACTGTTCCCTTGGGCGCACCTTTATCTCTTATAAAGTTTGTTAAGCTTCTAGTATCTAATCCAGTAATTCCAACAATTTTGTTTTTTTTAAGCCAATTATCTAAATGTAATAAAGATCTATAATTTGATGGCGACGTTATTTCTGAATTAAATATTACTCCCTTAGCCCAAATCTTATCAGACTCATGATCCTCTTTATTTGTTCCAACATTTCCAATGTGAGGAAAGGTAAAATTAATAATTTGACCTGCATACGAGGGATCTGAGATAATTTCCTGATATCCTGTTAATGATGTATTAAAACAAACCTCCCCAGTTGCCTCTCCCTGATAACCAATTCCAATCCCCTTAAAGATTTTCTTATTTTCAAGAACTAAAATGCCTGTATAAATTTGAGAATTTTTTGAGTTAGTTTTTTTTACTTTTTTTGTCAATTACAACTCATAAGTTAAAGGTTAATACAATAATTGGTTTATTATCGCAACAGAGATGTATTATAAAATTGTAAAAAAACAATTTTTCTTTTGAAGAATTTTTTCTTTAAAGTAGATTAAAAAATTATGTCATTAAAAGAAACCATCGAAACTGAATATAAAAATGCTTTAAAAGCTAAAGATAAATCAAAAATATCAACTTATAGGTTAATTCTATCGTCTATTAAGGATTTAGATATATCAAACAGATCTGGCCCAAATAAAAAAGAGACAGATGATGATGATATTAAAAAACTTTTAAAAAAAATGGTTAAACAAAGAACCGAATCGATCGATATTTATAAAAAAAATAACAGAACAGATCTTTTGGAGGTCGAACAAATTGAATATAATATTTTAACAAATTTTTTACCAAAGCAACTTGGAGATGAAGAAACTAAGAAAATATGCACTGAGTTAATTTCCAAGTTAGGGGCAAGTTCAATAAAGGATATGGGTAAAGTTATGGGTGAATTAAAAAAACTTCATTCGGATGAAATTGACTTTGCAAAAGCAGGATCTCTATTAAAAGAATTATTAAACAAGTAATGAAGTATCCTAAAGAATATCTCGATGAAATTAAAACACGATTAAAGGTTTCAACGGTCGTGTCAAAATCTGTAGCCTTAAAAAAAAGGGGCAAAGAGTATGTAGGCTTATCTCCATTTAAAAATGAAAAGACCCCATCATTTACAGTCAATGATGAAAAAGAATTTTATCATTGTTTTGCAACATCCGAACACGGCAATATTTTTGACTTTGTAATGAAAACTCAAAACTTTAAATTTGGGGAAGCAGTTAAGCATTTAGCTCAGTTGGCTGGCATGCAACCATATATGTTTTCAAAAAAAGATGAAGAAAGAGAGGAGAAGTGGAAAGAATATTTATCTATTTACAATCAATATGTTGATTTTTATCACAATGAATTACTTAAAAATGAAACCCACTCTAATGTTAGAGATTATTTAAAAAATAGATTTTTAGGAAAAGAAGAAGTTAAAAAATTTAAAATTGGATACATAGAAAAAAATCCAAATTATTTTAATAAATTGAAAAATGAATTTAGTGAGCAAGCATTAGTTGATAGTGGTTTATTTTATTTTGATGAAAAAAATAAAACTTTTGTAGAAAGATTTAGAGGTCGATTGATTTTTCCAATTAATAATATTTCAGGCCAACCAATAGCCTTAGGCGGAAGAATAATTGAAAAACTTGATTATTTAGCAAAGTATATTAATTCACCAGAAACATTTTTTTTTAAAAAAGGTTTAAATTTATATAACTTAGACTTAGCTAGAAAATTATCAAATAAATTAAACCATATTTATTTAGTTGAAGGTTATATGGATGTTGTAGGTTTAAGCAAAAACGGAATTGAAAATGCAGTTGCAAATCTCGGCACTTCTTTAACCGAGAGACAAATTTTAACTCTAAATCAATTTTTTGATGATATCATAATTTGTTTTGATGGTGATGAAAGTGGATATAAAGCAGCTTTGAGGGCTGCAGAAAATTCAATTAAAGAATTAAAACCAGAAAAACAGATTTCTTTTTTATTTTTACCGGACAAAGAAGACCCTGACAGCTATGTTAATAAAAACGGTAAAGATAATTTTATAAATTTTACTAAACAAAGCAAATTATCAATTCATCATTTTATTTTTAGCCATTATAAAAAACAGACTGAAAATAACCCATCATCAATGGCTATTTTTGAAAAAAAACTTAGAGAGATAGCCAATACAATTAAAGATGATTTTATTAAAAAATATGTTCTTGAATATTTTTTAGAAAAAATTTCAGAATTAACACCTTACTCTAACCAAAATAAAAAAAAATTTTATGTTAAATCGACTAAATCATTGGCCTCTACTAAAAAACATTACAATGAAAGCCAATCTTTAACTGGCGTAGAGCTAAAAGAATTTTCTTTGTTGTATTTAGTAATGAATAACTTAAAATTGTTACAGTCCAACATCCATCTAATTGAAAATATAAAATTATTTACTAAAGTAAACAAACAGATATTCGAATTAGTTTTAGAAAAACTTAAATCTGTTGAACATATAAAAATTGATGATTTAAAATTGGATAAGCAATTATTAGATAAGATAAATAAATTTGCACCTATTAAGCATATTTTAAAAAATAAATCTGATGATGATAATCAAATTATTGAGTTACTTGAGGATACATCTAGAGATTTAATGAATTATGACCTTGAATTTAGAATTCAAGAATTAGAATCGAAGTTTTCTAAAGATTTGAGTGAGGCGACATTTAACGAGCTCAAAGAGCTTAAAAAAAAGCAAAATATCAATTAATTGTTGAAAATTAATAATGGATTTTTATAGATTTCACACTATATAAGACTCTTCAAATTTTATTGCTGTGGAAAGAATAATTACAAAATCGTTCGCTAGATTGATGGGCCGTGGAACTCATAGGGGTTTCATAACTTATGAAGAATTAAGCAAATCTTTAGGTAAAAGGAATCTTTCAGATGAAAATTTGGCCCAAGCATTTATTCATATTTTAAATGAAAAAGTTTCACTTGTTGAAAAAAAATCAGATTTCAAAGTTTTAAGAAAAAAAGAAGGTTCTTCAAAAGAAGAGGGAAAAACATTAGAAAAAAGTGATGACCCAATAAGAATGTACCTGAGAGAAATGGGTGGTGTTGAATTATTATCCAGAGAAGGTGAAATTGCTATTGCAAAAAGAATTGAGGCAGGAAAAGATGTAATGCTAATTGCTTTATCACAAAGTCCTATAACTGCTCAACAATTTTCCGAATGGAATGAAAAATTACAAAAAGATGAAATTTTAGTTAGGGAGATTATAGATATTGACACAAACTATATGGAGGATGAATCTACTGGACCTAGTGCAAAACAAAAAAATTCAGGTGAGGTAGAAAAAGACCAAAGTGGAGCAGAGGATGGAGAGGATGATTTTAATCCCACCCTTGCTGCAATGGAGAGCGAAATTAAACCAAAAGTTTTGAAAACGGTACACGATCTTACTAAAGACTATAATAAACTCATAAAGTACCAAAAAGAGAAATTAGAATGTATTTTAAATTCACAAATATTTTCTCCTAGTAAAGAAAAAGGTTATGAAAAAATTGTAAGTGAAATTTTAGAAAATATTAAATCGTTACAGTTATCACCTTCTGTTTTAGAGGATTTAGTTCAGAAACACTATGTAGAAAATAAAAAAATAATTTCCTTAGAAGGAAACCTTTTAAGACTTGCAATTGATGGAGGTATTTCCAGAAATGAATTCATAAAATTTTACATTGGAAATGAAATTAATCCGAATTTTAAGAAATTTTTAGATACCAACTTAGTTTGGAAGAAATTTTTTATAAAAAACAAAGATGAATTTAAAAACATACGTGAAAGATTGATTGAAATAAGTCACAAGCTGGGAATTTCAGTTACTGACTTTAAAAAATTAGTAAGCAGAGTTCAAAAGGGAGAAAAAGAGTCAAGAATAGCAAAGAAAGAGATGGTAGAAGCTAATTTGAGATTAGTAATCTCAATAGCTAAAAAATATACGAACAGAGGTTTACAGTTTCTTGATCTTATTCAAGAGGGAAATATTGGTTTGATGAAAGCTGTTGATAAGTTTGAATATAGAAGGGGTTATAAATTTTCAACTTATGCAACATGGTGGATAAGACAAGCAATTACGAGATCAATTGCAGACCAAGCCAGAACAATAAGAATTCCAGTTCATATGATTGAAACAATTAACAAGATAGTTCGAACTCAAAGGTTAATTTTAAGTGAATTTGGTAGGGAAGCAACGCCAGAGGAGTTAGCAAAAAAATTAAGAATGCCATTAGATAAAGTAAGAAAAGTACTTAAAATTTCAAAAGAACCAGTTTCATTGGAAAAACCAGTTGGGGATGAAGAGGATAGTAGTCTTGGAGATTTTATTGAAGATACAAAGGCACTTGCTCCTTTAGAACAAGCTATCAAATCAAATTTAGGTGAGGCGACTACTAAAATATTATCAACCTTAACACCAAGAGAAGAAAGAGTTTTAAGAATGCGTTTTGGCGTAGGAATGAATACCGATCATACTTTAGAAGAGGTTGGATTACAATTTTCTGTAACTAGAGAGAGAATTCGTCAAATTGAAGCTAAGGCATTAAGAAAATTAAAACATCCAAGTAGATCTAAACAATTAAAAAGTTTCTTAGAGAGTTAAAGTTTCTTCAATCGGGCCGTTAGCTCAATAGTAGAGTACTGCATTGACATTGCAGGGGTAGTTGGAGCGTAACCAACACGGCCCACCAGTCAAAATCTTAAGATAAAATATACCAGTCATCCTGCATAGATAATTCCTCATATTTTCTTTGATATCCATTTTTAGATAATAAATTATAAATTTTTTCTCGTTGGTCAGTGTGATTATGTTCAACAGTGATAACTGAAAAATTATATTTAGAAAAGTCATGATTTAATAAAATATCAAATTCACTTCCTTCTGTATCTATTGATAGATAGTCAATTAGTGAGGGTGCATTATGTTTTTCAAGCATGTCTGTAAGCGAAATAGTGCTCACAGTAAATGAGGATTTATTATTCGTATATAAATTTACTGTAGATAGATCACCTTCATCAGTTAATTTTATAATTTCATCACTTTTAGCCCACACACATTCTTCAACAATTATTGCATTACGTTTTTTTTCAATATTTTTTCGCTGTCTTGGGTTTGGCTCAGCAAGTATACCCTTATACCCAAATTCTTTTTCTAATAAAAATGTATTAGAACCTGACACACCATCTGTGGCCCCAAACTCTACAAAAAAACCATTTTTTTTAAGTTTTAATTCTTTTAAGGCAAATAAATCTTGTCGAAATTGAGCTTTTGATAAATTCATTAATCTTAATAATTCAGGACCAAAATGAGATCCAATTTGAGTTGCAAAAGCTATATCATGCTCCCATTTATCCTTAGAAACAGAATTTGCTAATTTTTTTTCAAGTTTTGATTTTGAACGGATTGCAATATTAAAAAAAGCAAAAATATTTTTGATTATTTTTTTCATTTAAATCTCAATAAAATTATTTTATCCAAATAAAAGTAATATTCGAGACTTTATTTATATATTTACTAACTTGAAAGATTATAAAAAGTAAAGTAAACCAAGAGACTATTTTGGGCCTGTAGCTCAGTTGGTTAGAGCAGTACACTCATAATGTATTGGTCCCAGGTTCGAGTCCTGGCGGGCCCACCATAATAAATTAATTATTTATAAATTTTTCCAGAGTAGAAAAAAGAACGTTGATATCATCATTGTTAGAATTTAAAACTGAGGAAAACTCTTCTTTTTGAGTTCTTGCTAAGCTTAAACCCTCAATTATTAAATCTCTAATCAATGGGTTTTTTGGATCTTTCGTGTAAATTCTCCAATCAATTTTAATTTCTGGTCTTTCACTTGTTCCCTTTAATAATGAAGTTACAATAGTATAGTTTTCACTTAAAACCTTTTTTCCCAAAACATCGATTTCAGGATTAGTATATTCCGCTAATCTACTTGAGAAGCTTTTTAAAAAATATTGTTCAAATATAATTAAATATTTTTTCTTTTGTTCTTCATTTAAATTTTTTCTTGCTGCACCAAGGGTATAAAAACCAATTCCCCTAATATCCACTGTTTCTTTTGCAATATTTTTTAATTCATTGATTTTATCTGTTTTGGAAATATTTTCAGATAATATTTTTGATGCTCTATTTACTGTTGATTGAACAAAAATATCTGGTTGAATTGCATGAACTATATTTATATTTAAAAAATATATAAAAAAAATAATTAAATATTTTTTAATTTTCATTTATAAATATTTGATTTTATTTATTTTCAATTTCTTCCCAATCACTATCATCTTGAGTGTTGGTAATTTTTTTTGTATTAGCTATTTTTTGTTGTCTGTCTTGTAGATAAAGACTTTTAACCGATGCATAAAAATCTAATGAATTTTCTTCAAGGTTTTCAATAGCGTCATAATTTTTTGCTCTAAAATCAACTCCACCCGTGACCTTTGAACTATAATAATCTATATCTCTAAAATAATGAGTATCATTTCTTACAGTTACATTATACCAGGCATCTCCACCCATAAAATTAGTAACCGATGCTACAGTATCTCTCGCAGTGCTAGGTCCTAATACTGGTAAAACTACATAACATCCAGGGCCCATACCAGCTTTGGCTAAGGACTGTCCATAATCTTCTTTCTCATATTCTACTATCCCAAGAGCATGAGCAACATCGAAAATACCTAAAACACCAACAGTTGTATTTATTAGAAATCTTCCCGTATTAACTCCGGCTAAAGCAAAATCACCTTGAAGAATATTGTTAGGAATGGTTACAAGATTTGATAAATTATCTAATGAGTTGCTTACTCCACTTCTCACTGGTGAAGGAATTTTTTTATATACACTTGCGACTGGTTTGAAAATTATTCCATCTAGCGCTTGATTGAATGCAAAAGTTGCTCTGTTAACTCCTTCAAAACAATCTTTCACTTCTGATGGTTCATTTTTTTTTAATATTAGCTCACCATCTGAAGCTGCGTATGAATTCAGAGTTAACGCAAGGGTTGTAATTAGAATTATTCCAATTTTTTTAATCATTGTTGTTCTTATAATATATTAAAAACTAATGTAAATTAACAATTAAAAATAAATGAGCTTAAAATTAGGCCTAAATTTGACCAGATATTACTCTATTAATTTTGATTTACCTAAAAGAAACAAGAAAAAAATTATCTATATAATATTGCATTACACCGGAATGAAAAAAGAGACCCGAGCTATTGAAAGACTATGCGATTCTGAGTCAAAAGTTAGCTCTCATTATTTTGTTAAAAACAATGGTAAAGTGTTAAATTTAATACCAGATCTTTATACTGCTTGGCATGCTGGGAAATCTAATTGGAAAAAACTTAAATCATTAAATAATTACTCTATTGGAATAGAAATAAGTAACCCTGGTCACGACCATGGATATAAAAAATTTTCTTCAAAACAAATTTTATCAATAATTAAATTGTTAAGATTTTTGATTAAAAAATATAAAATTAAAAAACAAAACATTTTAGGACATTCTGATATAGCCCCAAATCGTAAAAAAGATCCTGGAGAAAAATTTCCATGGAGAAGGTTGGCTAAAAAGAATTTATGCAAATGGCATAATCTACGTGAAGACAAAATAAGGAAAAATAGAAATCTTAAATTGAAGATGAATGATGAAAAATCATTCTTCAGTAACTTATATGAAATTGGTTATTCAATATCAAAAAATAAAAATGAAAAAATAAATCTCACTAAGGCATTTCAGAGAAGATTTAGACAAAGTTTGATTAACGGTAAAATTGATCAAGAATGTCTTTTAATCAGCAAAAATCTTCTAAATTCCTGAATAATTTGTCTTGAAATTTAACAATTAAATTATAGATTGTAATTGCCAGATGAACGATTTATCGCTTTAACTTTTTTAAAGAGGAAAGTCCGGACTCTACAAGGATACAGTGCCAGATAACACCTGGCGGGGGCGACCCTAGGGATAGTGCCACAGAAAATAAACCGCCATAACATGGCAAGGGTGAAAAGGTGTGGTAAGAGCACACCGGTTCTATTGGTAACAATGAACGCTGGAAAACCCCACTGAGAGCAAGACTAAGTAGAGATGACATTGTTGAAAAACTAAAAGCCATCCTTGGCTAGTCATCAGGGTTAGTTGCTTGAGCTTAAGAGTGATCTTAAGCCTAGACAAATGATAAGTTTAAATGACAGAACCCGGCTTACAGTTCATCTGGCAAATTTTCTCTAAAATTTTCAAAACAAATGTTCTCGTTTTGATTCACTTTTTGTATGCATAATTACTTAAAATAATCCTAAATTGTAGGTATTGACTCTATTCTAAAAAACCCATATTGTCCCATATATTCCCAAATATGGGTATATAGAAATTATGGTTTATGTTTTTATCAAGTTACGAAAACAAATTGGACAAGAAAGGAAGGGTATCAGTGCCTGCAAGTTATAGGTCTTATTTATCTAACCTAGGATATAATGGTGTAATTTGTTATCCATCTTTCAATAACCAGTCAATTGAAGCATGGTCACAAGATAGAATAGAAAAAATTTCAAACACAATTGACTCATTAAATCCTTTTGAAGAAAAAAGAGATTATTTTGCAACATCAATATTATCTGAAAGTGTTAATTTACAGTTCGATAGCGAAGGTAGAATATCACTTACATCAAAATTACTTAGACATGCAAAAATTAAAAATAGCATGTTGTTTGTTGGTCAAGGAAAAACTTTTCAAATATGGGAACCAGCAATCTTTGAAAAATTTAGGGCTAATGCGAGAAAAAAAGCAAACATTAATCGTGCTAGTCTTAAGTGGGAGCTTCAACTTAATAAATAACGGGGGATAATGAGATGACAATTAACTTTAAAACACCAGAGATAAAAGAGTTACAGCCACGACTTTTGGTAATGGGAGTTGGTGGAGCAGGTGGTAATGCCATCAATGAGATGATTGAAAACGGAATGCAAGGAGTTGAGTTTATTGCAGTTAATACAGATGCACAAGATTTGAAACACAGTAAAGCAAAATCAAAAATTCAAATCGGTCTAAATTTAACTAAAGGTTTAGGCGCAGGTGCAAAATTAGATATTGGTCAAGCAGCGGCAGACGAATCTTTAAATGATATAGTTAATATATTGCAAGGTGCTAACATGGTTTTTATAGCTGCTGGAATGGGCGGTGGAACTGGAACTGGAGCTGCACATGTTATTGCTAGAGCTGCAAAAGAATTAAATATATTAACAGTTGGAGTTGTAACACTTCCATTTTTATATGAAGGACCATCAAGAATGAGAAGGGCTCAAATTGGTCTTGAGGAGTTAAGAAAACATGTTGATACAATTATTGTAATTCCAAATCAAAATTTGTTTAAAATTGCAAATGAACAAACAACTTTTGAAGAGTCATTTAATCTTTCAAATAATGTTTTAATGCACGGAGTACAAAGTGTAACCGATTTGATGGTAAGACCAGGAATTATTAATTTAGATTTTGCGGATGTTGAAACTGTGATGGCATCAATGGGTAAAGCGATGATGGGAACAGGTGAGGCAGAAGGAGAAGGTAGAGCCATGAAAGCGACTGAAATGGCTATAAGCAATCCTTTAATTGATGATTACACATTAAAAGGCGCAAAAGGTTTATTAGTAAATATTACTGGCGGAAAAGACTTAAAACTTTTTGAGGTTGATGAAGTAGTAAATAAAATTAGGTCTGAAGTTGAAGCTGATGCTGAAGTTATTATAGGTGCAATAACTGATCCTTTGCTTGAAGGTAAAATAAGAGTATCAATTGTTGCTACATCTTTAGATAATCAACAACCAGAGTCTAAGTCAGTTGTTAATATGGTTCATAGAATACAAAATCGAAATACTGGATATTCCGATTTTGGATCAAATGGGGCAACAGCTTCTTTTTCATTTTCAAATAATATTTCAAATCCAGTAACTCATGGAGCGAATGCTTTAAAACTCGAAAATGAAGTTGTTTCTGAAAATTTTAATGAGTCTGTTGATGATGTAAATAATCAGTATCACGAAGAGTTATTAAGAAATCAAGAAGCAGAAAGTGTTGTTGAAGATACATCTAATGAAAATGAAACTTCATTTTCAGAAGAGGCATTTTCGTCATCAAATCCTGAAAATCAAATTTCAAACGATTTAAAAGAATTTGGTGTAGATACTACTGAACCAGATTTATTTAATTCTGATAACGAAACCTCTAATTCAGAAAACTTGTTAGGTTCCTCAGAGGAAGAGGCAGAAGATGACGATCTAGAGATTCCAGCATTTTTAAGAAGACAAAAAAATTAATGGTCTTCAAAAAAATAAATGAAAGCCACCATGGTACTGGATACTATAAAACACTATCCCGTACTGCTAAATGAAATAATTAGCATTATTACCCCTCAGCATGGTGGCACATTTATTGACTGCACTTTCGGTCAAGGTGGATACACAAAAGAAATATTAAGCTATAAAAATACAAATGTAATTGCTTTAGATAGAGATATAAAAAGCAAAAAAAAAGCTGATCAAATTTTAAATAAGTTTCAAGATAGATTTATATTTAAAAACAAAAAATTTAGTCAACTAAATGATCTAAAATTAAAAAACGAGGATATCAAAGGTATAATTTTCGATTTAGGATTTTCCTACACACAAATAAAAGATCCTGAGAAAGGTTTGTCTTTTAATTCAATTGGTGACTTGAATATGAAAATGGGGATAAATGATTTTTCAGCAAAAGATGCAATTAATAAACTAGAGCCACTTGAACTTGAAAAGATTTTTAAATATTTTGGTGAAGAAAAAGAAGCAAAAAGAATTGCAATTAGAATAGCTAAAGAGAGAAAAATTAAAAAAATTGACACACAAAGTCTAGTTGAGATTATTGAAAAAACTAAAAAAAAGAAAAATTTTAAAACACATAGTGCTACCAAAGTTTTTCAAGCATTGAGAATTTTCGTTAATAAAGAAATAACAGAATTAATTGGTGGATTAATTGCTGCTGCAAAAGTTTTAAAAAAGGATGGGGTTTTAGCTGTTGTAACGTTTCATTCTCTTGAAGATAGAATAGTTAAATATTTTTTCAAAAGTTTATCAGAAAACAAAAGTGTTTCACGATATATTCCAAAATTAGATCAGCCAGATACCCTTTTAAAATTGATGAAAAAAAAACCTATAATTCCATCAGCTAAAGAAATAAAAGAAAATATTCCTTCCAGAACTGCAAAACTTCGATATGCAATAAAAAAGAAAAATTTTTTCGAGTTTGAAACAGAAATTTATGATAATTTTGAAAATTTAATAAAAATTGAAAATTTTGGAAATAAACTATGAAAAAATTTTCAGTTATATTTTTAATTTTATCTTTAATCTTATTTACAGCTATAGTCAAAAATTCAACAAAAAGAATTGAAGACATGATCTTTGTATTAAAGATAAACATCAAAGATTTAGGGAAAGATTTCGAAAATATAAAGTTGGAATATGACTACTTAAGTTCAACTGAAAAGTTATTAGAGTTTCAGAGTTTATATTTTGATAATGAATTGATTAAAAAAGATATTAAAGAAATTAAGATAATAAATTGGAAATTAAATAAGTTAAAAATTGAACCGTTAAAATTTGTAAATGAATAAAAATAAATCTAAGATTTTTTTAGAGGATCAACAAAACCATTTTTCATATAAAAAAAGTAAATCGAATATTGTAATAACATTTAATAGAATTTCTTTTATTTTTTTATATTTTTTATTATTTTCTTAATTTATTCAATTAATTTAATTCATCTTGGGTCTAGAAAGTCAGAAGTAGAAATTAAAGATAAAATGAATATATCTACTAATAATCTTTATCGAGCAGATATTGTTGATAGAAATAACAAATATTTAGTTAAGACAGTCAGTTCTATAGATATTGGGATTAGTACTAAAAAAGTAATTGATAAAAAAAAATTAATATTGAATTTGAAGTATATTTTTCCTGATAAAGATTATTCAAGCGTTAAATCAAAACTAGAAAATAAAAATTTTTTTTATTTTGAAAAAAAAATTTCGGAAGAAAATTATGAAAAAATAATGCAGCTAGGTGACAAATCTATCCAACCAGAGGAAAAATTAACTCGAGTGTATCCTGAAAAAAATTTATTTAGCCATATAATTGGGCAAATTGATAATGATAATAATGGAATATCTGGCCTTGAAAAGTCTTTAGATGAAAAATTAAAAAAAGCTCAAGATCCTATTAAATTAACAGTCGATAAAGATATTCAGTATTTGATAAGAGACGAATTATTAAGATTTAACGAAATTTTTAGTGCAAAAGGCAGTGCCGCTATCTTAATGGATGTAAATAATGGTGAGATTTTATCATTAGTTTCATTACCAGACTTTGATCCAAATAAGAGAGAAAAAATTTCAGATGTAAAGTTTATTAACAGAGCTACAAAAGGTGTTTATGAATTTGGTTCTGTTTTTAAGACTTTCACATTGGCCGCAGCTTTTGATGAAAAAATTATTGAACCTCAAACAGAATTTATTGATTTGCCAAAAACACTTACTTGTGCTGGATTTCCAATAAGAGAATATGATAATAAGATACCTTCCAATTTAACTGCTGAACAAATTTTGGTAAGATCTGGAAACATTGGCTCAGTTAGAATTGGCCAAAAACTCGGAGAGGAAAAATTTAGATTATTTCTATCAAAAATTGGTATTTTAGATCAAATTATTTTTGACATCGAGGAGGTTGGAAAACCTATAAAATTTAATTGGGGAAAATGTCCATTAGCAACAGCCTCTTTTGGACATGGTATTACAACAACGCTGATTCAATTGGCCAAAGCATATTCGATTATAGTCAATGGTGGATATAACGTACACCCAAAATTAATTATGAGTCCAAAAAAAAATAAAAAACAAAAAATCTTAAATGAAGAAGTGTCCCAAAAAATTTTACCCATTTTAAGAAAGATTGTGACAACAAAAGAGGGAACAGCATCCTTAGCCAATGTTAACGGTTATGAAATGGGTGGAAAAACAGGAACTGCACAAAAAAGTATACGTGGTGGTTATTCAAAAAAAAAGGTTAATTCATTTGTATCAGTGTTCCCAACATCTAAACCAAAATTTGTTTTAGCAGTAATGCTCGATGAGCCTCAAACTAATGAAGATTATATTTATCACTACAGAGATGGATCTAATATTAAATACAAAGGGACTCCTTTTAACACCGCAGGGTGGACAACAGTTGAAGCGACTGGTCAAATTGTAGAAAAAATTGGGCCTATTTTAGCCACAAAGTACAGTGAAATTAA
This sequence comes from uncultured Pelagibacteraceae bacterium, assembly GCA_902514695.1. GTDB lineage: Bacteria > Pseudomonadota > Alphaproteobacteria > Pelagibacterales > Pelagibacteraceae > Pelagibacter. The sequence continues at coordinate 4,534 of CABXRR010000013.1, read as the reverse complement.
TTAGAAAATGCAACTCAAAGAATACATTCCTAAAATTGATAAAAAAATCGGTGAGACTTTTTTTTCAGGAGTCTCTTCTGATAGCTCGAAGGTCAAAAAAGATAATATTTTTTTTGCTCTGCAGGGACAAAAATTCAATGGAAATGATTATATCGATAAAGCTATAAAGAATGGAGCAAAAGTAATCATTTCAGAGAAAAAGAAATTTAAAAAAAAAGAAAATATAATTTTTTTGCATTCTCCAAACATAAGAAAATTACTAGCTCATATTTCTTATAAAATTTTAGGCAAGAAACCAAAAAAAATTGTTGCTGTTACAGGCACTAATGGAAAATCATCTATAGCAGAATTTTATTATCAAATATTAAATCTCAATTCTAAAAAAGTTGCATCGATTGGAACACTGGGTAGTAAATATAAAAACAAAAAAAAAAGCCTAACAAATACAACTTTAGATCCAATTCAATTAAGTTCATTGCTAAAGGATATAAGAAAAAAAAAAATTGACTATGTGATAATGGAGGCTTCCAGTCATGGGTTAAAACAAAACAGATTAGACGGATTACTATTTGATGTAGGAATATTTACAAACCTATCTCATGATCATTTAGATTATCACAAAAATATGAAGAATTATTTTAAATCAAAATTATATTTATTCGAAAATTTAATAAAAAAAAAAGGAAATATAATCACTGATGCAAATATTCCTCAAAGTAAGAAAATAATAAATATTTCGAAAAAAAAAAAATTAAATTTAAGCTTTATTTTCAAAAAAAAGGGTATTGAGTTAATCTTTCATAAATTTTTAAATGAAAAACAAATTTTGGAAATAAAATACTATAACAAAAAATATCTTATTGAACTTAATTTAATAGGTAAGATACAGATAAAAAATATATTAATGGCAATTTTAGCAGCTAATAAAAGCGGCCTTAAAATTGAAAAGATTATTAATGTAATTCATAAATTAAAACCTGTTGACGGTCGGCTTGAGAAAATAGGAAAGATTAAAAATAATAGTAAGGTAATTTTGGATTATGCCCATACTCCAGAAGCATTAAAGCTTGCTTTGTTGAATCTCAAAGAACAATTTCCTATGAGCAAGATTAGTTTAGTTTTTGGTTGTGGTGGAAATAGAGATTTTAAAAAAAGATCTATAATGGGCAAGATTGCAGAGCAATATTCTGATAAAATTTATTTAACTGATGATAATCCTAGATATGAAAATCCATTAAAAATTAGAAAAGATATAAAAAAAGGAATTCATAAATCGAAAATTTTAGAGATTTCCGATAGAAAAAAAGCAATTCACGAAGCTATAATGAACCTTAACTCGGGAAATTTGTTGTTAGTTGCAGGCAAAGGGCATGAAAAGATCCAAGATTATGGAAAAAGAAAATTATTTTTTTCTGATCGAGAAATAATATTAAAATCAATAAAATTAAAAAATAAATCTCTATCAAGCGATTTAAAATTAAATATTATTAAAGAACAGTCTAATTCAGAAATATCTAACAAAATTAATATCAGAGATATTTCTATCAATTCCAAAACAATAAAAAGAAATGATGTTTTTTTTGCAATTAAAGGAAAAAAGGTTGATGGGAATAAATTTATCCCCGAAGTTTTGAAAAAAAAATCAAGTTTTGCAGTAGTTAATAAAATAAATAGAAATTATCCATTGTCTAAACAAGTTAAAGTTGAAAATACTCTTAATTTCTTATCTAACTGTTCTTCTATCTTTAGAGAAAATATAACCACAAAAATAATTTCGATTACTGGAAGCTGTGGAAAAACAACTTTAAAAGATATGATAGGGCTTACTCTTAGTAAAATATCAAAAACATCTTATTCACCAAAATCCTATAACAATAAATATGGAGTTCCTTTAAGCTTATTTAATATAAAAAATAATGATGAATTTGGTGTCTTAGAGGTAGGTATGGATAAAAAGGGTGAGATAGATAATCTGACAAAAATTGTTAGACCAGACTTAGGAATTATAACAAATATAAGCTATGCCCACTCAAAAAATTTTAAAAATATAAATAAAATTGCAGACGCTAAAGCTGAAATTATGAATAATATAAAAAAGGGTGGAACAATTATATTAAACAAAGATGATAAATTTTACAATTTTCATAAAAATTTAGCACAGGAAAAGAAATTAAAAGTAGTATCTTTTGGTATTAAGGATAAATTTTCAAACATTAAATTAAATAAGATTAAAAAGGTAGAGAATAAATATAAATTATTTATAAAGTTAAATTCGAAATCTTTAACTTTTTACTCTTATAATAATAATAGGAGTAATTTATACAACATTTTAGCAACTCTAGCTTCAATAAATTTATTTGCTGATATTACAAAATTAAAAAAAGACATTTTTTTAGATGTTAAGACTCCTATTGGGAGAGGTGACATTTTGAAATTAAAATTTCGTAAGAAGCAATTTTTTTTAGTTGATGAAACATATAATTCAAATCCACTATCACTTAAAACTGCAATAGAAAACTATGATAATATAAAATCGAAAAATTCAAAAAAATATTTGTTATTAGGAGATATGCTTGAATTGGGAAAACATTCTTTGAGGCAGCATAAACTAATAAGCAAGATTCTAAATAAAACAAAAATTAATCATATATATGTTATCGGAAACCATATTAAAGAGACATTTAGGGGTTTAAAAATAAGTAAAAAAGGTGAAATATTAAAAAATAAATTTGATATTATTGATTTGATAGATAAAGATTTAAATAATAATGATTATTTAATGATCAAAGGATCTAATTCTACAGGCCTTCATGATATAATTGCTAATTTAAAACAAAGAAGTTCTCATGTTGTATGAATTTTTACTAAGTTATGTTGAGTCATTTACTTTTTTGAATGTTTTTAAGTACATTACTTTTAGAACTGGGTTAGCTTTTTTTACATCACTTTTAATTGCCCTTTTGATTGGTGAACCATTTATTAGATTATTCTCTAATAAAAAAATTTTTGATCCTATCAGAGAAGATGGACCATCAGAACATATCATAAAAAAAATTGGAACACCAACAATGGGTGGTGTGATTATTTTATTAGGTATAATTATTTCAGTTTTACTTTGGGCTGATTTAAAAAATATTTATATTCTATTTTGTTTATATATTGTCTCATCTTTTGGTCTTTTGGGTGCCTATGATGATTATCAAAAAATTAAAAATAGCAGCTCCTCAGGAATTTCATCAAGACTTAAGATAATTCTTCAAATTTTTTTAGCTATATTGGGATTAGTTGTGTTGATGAATTTTGTTGAATATGAAGAATTTAAAAATCTTTATTTTCCATTTTTTAAAAATTTAATAATAAACCTCGGATGGTTTTTTATCCCTTTTTCAGTTTTTGTAATTGTGGGCTCTTCTAATGCGGTAAATTTAACTGATGGTTTAGATGGTTTGGCTACAGTTCCAGTAATCTTAGTTGCAGGCTGTTTTGCTTTTATAAGTTATGTTACTGGCAATATTGTTTTTTCTGAATACCTTCAAATTTTATATATTGAAGGGGCAGGTGAAATATCTATTTTTTGTGGTGCAATTATTGGAGCATGCCTTGGATTCTTGTGGTTCAATGCTCCGCCAGCAAAAATATTCATGGGAGACACAGGATCTTTATCATTAGGAGGATCTTTGGGTGCAGTAGGAATTATCACTAAGCACGAAATAGTTTTAGCAATTACAGGGGGTTTATTTGTTCTTGAGGCTTTATCAGTAATGGTACAGGTAATTTCTTTTAAACTCACCGGTAAAAGAATATTTAAAATGGCACCAATTCATCATCATTTTGAAAAAAAAGGTTGGCCAGAATCTACTGTAGTTATTAGGTTCTGGATTATTTCAATTATTCTAGCAATGATTGGATTAGCCACATTAAAATTAAGATAAAGGGCATTGGCTTGAGTATCTTTTTAAATAAAAAAATATTAATTTATGGTCTAGGAAAAAGCGGTCTATCTACATTTAAATTCCTAAAAAATAAAAGTAACATTTTTCTTTTTGATGATCATAAAATAAAAAATAAAAATTCAGATATCAAAAAAAAATTAATAAAATATAAAGATCTAACAAATCTCCAGATTGATCAAATAATTTTAAGTCCAGGAATTGATATTGATAAATGTAAATTATCCAAATTTTTAAAGAAGAATAAAAATAAAATTTATACTGACTTGGATGTATTTTATTCATTTTATAAAAATGACTGTATTACTATTACAGGAACAAATGGAAAGTCCACAACTTGTCAACTTATGTATGAAGTTTTATCTGACCAGAACTTTGATGTAAAATTAGTTGGTAATATTGGAAATCCAATATTATCTGTTAAAAGTGTTAAAAAAAAAACAATTTTCGTTTTGGAGGCTTCTTCCTATCAATTGGAGTATAGTAAAATTTTTAAGTCTAAATACGCAGCTATATTAAATTTATCACCAGATCACTTAGAAAGACACAAAACTTTAAATAAATATGTTAAAGCTAAATTTAAA
>CABXRR010000012.1 GCA_902514695.1 uncultured Pelagibacteraceae bacterium | reverse complement strand
ACTCCATCTTCCCTTAAATAATCATTTAATTGTTCTTTGGTGACACAAGCTTGAACCCTACAATCAAAATCCTCAACATTTACATTTAAAATTTTGTTCATCTTTTCTAAACAAATAGTTATACCTTTTTCATTTCCTACAACATTTCCCTCTAAGGACGTACCTGTTCCAAAAGGAACAACTGGTATTTTATGTTGATTACATAATCTCAGTATTTTTGAAACTTCTTCATTTGTTTCAGGAAAAACTACCGCTTTAGATAGTACAGGATCATATGTGTCTTCTCCTCTGGCGTAATTTGTTCTTGTGGAAACGGAAGTTGAGTATCTCCCATTAAAAATTTTTTTTAATTCAGCTTCTACTTGATCATACATATTTAAGTAATATTAATTAAAATTACTTTAAAAATACAGCTTATTTAACGAGCATTTTCTTAATATTTTCTAATGCTTGAGAAATATTATCTCTAGATGCAGCGAAACTAAATCTTACATAATCACTACAGGTTTTTCCAAAAGCAGTGCCAGGTACTATCGCAACACCAGCTTCGTGCATAGCTTTTTTACAAAATTCAGTACCATTCATTCCAGTCTCACTAACTTTTGGGAAAGCATAAAAAGCACCGCCCGGTAAACTACATTCAACACCTGGTAAATCATTTAAACCTTTGTGAATTAAATTTCTTCTAGCCGTAAATTTTTCCATCATTTCATTTATTGAATCATCTGGACCATCTAAGGCTGCTATTCCTGCAAATTGTGCTGCAGCATTTACGCAAGATACACTGTTTATTAAAAGTTTGTTTACATGTGGAACTAATTCTTTAGGCCAAAAACTCCACCCCAATCTCCATCCTGTCATAGAATATGCTTTGCTCCATCCTTCTAATACAATTAGTCTTTCTCTCAATTCTGGGTAATTAAAAAAAGATGGCATCTCTTTATTATCGAATATTTGTCTACTATAAATTTCATCACTTAAAATAGTCACATGTGGATGTTTTTTTAATCCTTCAGCTAATACATCTATGTCTGATTTTTCTACAAAACTTCCTGTTGGATTATTCGGATTTATTAATATTAATAATCTCGTTTTGTCAGTGATTAGTGACAATATTTTCTCAGGATTAAATTTCAAATCTTTATCTTCTGTCAAATCATAAGGTACGGCAGTTGAACCTGTATAATTAATCATTGATTCATAAATTGGAAAAGCTGGCGTTGGATGAATAATTTCTGCGCCTGGCTCTCCGAAACATTGAATTGCATAACTCATCGTGGGTTTTCCACCCGGCATAATTAAAATTCTCTCAGCGTCTACATCAGCGTTATAACGTTTTTTAATCCATCTTGTAACAGCTTGTCTACACTCTAAAATTCCATTAGATAAAACATAACCATGATGACCATCGTCTAAAGCTTTTTTTGCAGCCTCAACAACGTGTTTGGGTGTTTTAAAATCAGGCTGACCTAAACCCAAATGAATCATTGGATTTCCCTTTGCTTCTAAAGCTTTTGCTTCTGCTAAAACTGAAAAAGCAGTTTCGGTTCCTAGGTTGTTTAAATTCTTAGCTAGTTTCATAATATTTAATTAAAAACCTTTTCTATAAATTAATTTTGAACTATTCAACTCTTTTAAATTTTTACAGCCCATTAAAACCATGTTTCTATTTATTTCATCGTGCATATTTTTAAGTAAATGTTCAACCCCTTGTTGGCCTCCTGCGGCCAAAGAGAACAAGAACATTTTACCAAAACTACATGCTTTTGCGCCAGCAGCGATCGCTTTTAAGACATGAGTTCCTCTTCTTACACCTCCATCTAAGATAATTTCCAATTTATCTCCCACTGCGTCTGAAATTGCTTTCACTTGATCAAATGGTGATCTCGATCCATCAAGTTGTCTTCCACCATGATTTGAAATCATAATTGCAGTACATCCAATATCTATTGCCCTTTTAGCATCCTCGACTGACATAACACCTTTAAGTGCAAACGGTCCATTCCATTTTTTTACACAATATTCAGCATCTTTCCAGTTCATTGCTGGATCGTATTGTTCATTGATATATTCAATAACAGATTTTGCAATATTAGTACCTTTATCTGTTTTTGCAGCCACATTTGCTAATTTAAATTTGCCATGAGTTAGATAATTAAATACCCAGCTTGGATGAAGAGCAAAACTCATTAAACTTTGAAGAGTTAATTTTGGAGGAGTTGTAAAACCTGTTCTATGATCTCTTTCTCTATTACCTGCTACCAATGTATCAACTGTTAAACACATTCCATCAAATCCTGATCTTTTACAACGATCAATTAAATCATTAGTAATTGATTGATCTTTGTGGACATAAAGTTGAAATAATTTTGGTCCACCAGATATATTTGAAATTTCCTCGATAGTGTTATTCGCCATTGTGGACATGCTGTAAAATGTTCCAAATTTATCAGCTGCTCTAGCAGATGCTTTGTCACCATCATGATGATAAAGTCTTTGCATAGCACATGGAGATAGAAATATTGGCATGTCAATTTTTTTTCCAAAAATAGTCGTTGATAGATCTGGTTTTCCAACACTTGCTAAAATATTCGGAACTAAATCACAGTCATCAAAAGATTTTGTGTTTCTTGTAAGAGTTATCTCGTCGTCAGCACCACCGTCAATATAGTGAAATATTGGTGAAGGTAATTTTTTCTTTGCAAGTTTTCTAAAATCATCAAAATTATAACAATTTTGTAGAGTCACTATTTTCTAAATTTTAAATTACTTCTGTTAAGATCTGATATTTTTGTACATCCCATCAATTTCATATCTCTAACTAACTCAGATTTATACAATTCAAGAGCTCTTTCAACACCTGGTTGGCCTGCTGCTGCAAGCGCATAAAGATAAAGTCTTCCACCAGAACAGGCTTTTGCACCAAGAGATAATGCTTTAAGCATGTGGGTTCCTCGATGAATTCCTCCTTCACATATAACATCAAGTTTATCTCCAACTGCATCAACAATTTCTGCAAGTTGATCAAATGGTGATCTCGATCCATCTAATTGTCTTCCACCATGATTTGAAACCATTATACCCGTACATCCTATATCAACTGCTTTTTTAGCATCTTCTACACTCATTATGCCTTTGAGTGCAAAATGACCTCCCCATTGAGAACAAAGTTTTTCTGCATCTTTCCAATTCATAGATTGATCTAACATTGTTGAAAAATAGTTTCCTATTGATGAATTTGTGCTTGTACCTTCTTTCACAAAATCTTGGAGATGTGGTAATTCAAATTTACCTTTTGTTAAATAATTTATTCCCCACATTGGTTTAGTGGCAAAACTAAATAAGCTTGATAAAGTCAATTTAGGTGGAGATGTAAACCCAGTTCTTAAATCTCTTTCACGATTTCCTCCAGTAATGGTATCAACTGTTAGAGCCATGACATCAAACTTGGCTGCTTTTGCTCTTTCTAAGCAAGAATCATTTAAACCCCTATCTTTATGAAAATAAAACTGAAACATTTTTGGAGTATCAATCATTGAGGATATCTCTTCTACACTTACAGTGGCTAAAGCCGACACTCCAAACATAGTATTAAATTTTTTTGCAGCTTTTCCTACAGCTCTTTCTCCATCGTAATGAAAAAGTCTTTGAAGTGCAGTTGGTGCTAAATAAAAAGGTAAATCTAATTTTTTGCCAAATATTGTAGTTGATAAATCAACATCTTCAACACCTCTTAAAACATTGGGAACTAGATCAACATCATCAAATGCACTTGTATTTCTTTGATAAGTGATCTCATCATCTGCTGCGCCATCAATATAATGGAATATTGGTGAAGGTAATTTTTTTTTCGCTAGTTTTCTAAAATCACCAAAGTTGTGACAGTCTTTTAAATTCATTAAAAGATGTTAAAATTTTTTAAGGAAATTAAACATATAACTATTTGCCCCAGGATTTTTGTCTCCTAAACTGGCATTAGATAAATGATTATATGAAAATCCAAGCTGACTTTCTTTAGGTAATTCTAATGATAGTTGAACTTCACTTTTAAATTCTAAAGCATGTCCTAAATCTTTACCATCACCCTCATTATAGTACCCTGGAGCAAAACTTGGTGTTAAATTTAAAGCTCCTAATTTGTAATGCGCTTGCACTCCAGTATAAAAATATGTTGCATTATCAGCTGTAATCATTGCTCCAGTTATTGGCGATAAATTTCCAAGTATAGTATCTCGATTAAGATCTTCGTTTTGATGTTGAATGCCTACCAATGTTGATCTTTTACCATCATCACTAAAATCAAACATTCCAGTATAAACATTAAATTCTGTATTGTTATCTATATTGTGATCATCAGCTAATAAAGAAACACTAAATAAAAAAGATACCGTTACTAAAAATAATATTTTAAGTTTCATGAGCAATAATTTTAGTTTTTTTTTATAATAAATAATTTAACCAATATTGCACCCCCTATCAAAAATATCAATATGGGCAATAACCAAAGAAAATAGGTACTTTTACCAAATTTAGGATCATACAATATCCACTCTCCATACTTACTTTCTAGGAAATCATAAATCTGATTTTCGTTTTGGCCTTCATCTAATTTTTTATTGATAATAATTTTAATACTATTTGCAAATTCAGAGTCTGAGTCATAAACGGATTGGCCTTGGCAGATTAAACAACGTAAATTTTTTGCAATTTTATTATTTAAGTTATTGTTTTCAGCGTTAGATAAACTTAGACTAAATAAGAAAAAGATAATAATTAAGTATTTAAATAGTTTCATTTAATTATTTCTTTAATTTCTAAAAATGATGTTTCATTAATCGGCCCAATTATTCTTTTTATAATTTTATCATTATTAATTATAAATGTTTCTGGAACACCATACGCTCCCCACTCTATACCTATTGTGCCATCAATATCTTGGATGATGGTTTTGTATGGATTATTATATTTTTTTAAAAAATTTTTTGCATTTAAAATACTATCTTTGTAATTGAGGCCAATTAGTTCAATATTTTTATTCTCACTTAATTTCATTAAAAATGGGTGTTCATCTTTACATGGGATACACCAAGAGGCCCAAACATTAAAAAGATAAAAATTATTTTTATTAAAAATATCCTCTGATTTAATTTTATTTGAAGAATCAAAAAGCTTAGCTTCAAAAAATGGTACATTTTTTTTTACGTTTGTTTTGGGAGTATAAATATTAGAATTTTCTAAACCTTTATAAAAAATAAAAAAGATAAATATAAAAATTATGATTATAGATGCTGAAAAAAATTTATTTTTCATATTTCTTTTTAAAAAAAGTAATTATACCACCAAAACTAATCAACATAACTGATATCCAAATCCAAATCATAAAAGGCTTTACTTGGTATCTAATATTAAAGTGTTCCTGGTTTTGAACTAAATTCATTGTCATAAATTTATCAGTAAACATATTCATCTTAATATCAGCTTCACTAGTTACAATATTTGGTTGATTATAAATTCTTAGCTCTGGATTTAAAACTTCACTTGTGCCATTAGAATTTTTTATATTAAATTTTCCAGTGATTGACCTAAAATTTTGTTTATTCTGTTGTTCAATTTTTTCAAAATTAATATTGAATTTTTCTGATCGAAAAGTTTCACCAATTTTCAAATTTGTAATAATTTCAGTAGAAAAAATATTATTTAATAAAATACTCAATATTAATAAACTAAAGCCAAAATGTGCAATTGTTTGAGATAAGTTTTTAAATTTATTAATAACAAAGTCTCTTAAAGTAATAAGAAACAAGTAGAATGCTGATGCTATTAAAACTGTATTAATGAGAAAACTACTATTTAAGTTTCTAGTTATAGAAATAGAAAGAAAAAGAGAAATAATAAAAAATATAATTAAAAATAATTTATTTTCTAAATTTGATTTAATCCACTTTAATTTAGGACCTATTGCCATGGCAAACAAAAATGGAATTAAAAATGGAATTATTAATTTATTATAAAAAGGTGGACCAACTGAAATTTTTTCAGAAGACAGAACCTCTAAAAATATTGGATATACTGTGCCAATTAAAACTACTGAAAGAAAATACATCATAAACCAATTGTTGATTAAAATTGACGTTTCTTTACTTAGCCAAAAAAAACTGTTGGTATCTTTATTTTGCACTCGATGAAAAAAGAAGAAAATAAAGAGTGCTAAAAAAATTAAACAAAATAAAAATATTAATATAAATAATCCTCTTTCTGGATCGTTAGCAAAAGTGTGAACTGAATTCAAAATACCCGATCTTACTAGAAAGGTACCACACATGCTTAATGCAAATGTTGATATTGACAATATAATCACCCAAGAGGTTAATATTAATCTTTTTTCTAAAACTAAAATACAATGGAAAAGTGTTGTTAAAGCTAGCCATGGCATCAAGGAAACATTTTCGACTGGATCCCAAAACCAAAAACCACCCCATCCTAATTCATAGTATGCCCATATAGAACCCAACAAAATTCCAAATGTTAAAAAAATCCAAGATACTAAAACCCATTTTTTTATGTGTTTTGCCCATTCTCTCGAAATATAACCTAATGATGTTGCAGCAAGTGTAGAAGAAAAAATTATTGATGATCCAACATATCCCAAATATAAAATTGGAGGATGAATAGCTAAAGCTGGATCTTGCAGAATAGGATTCAGTCCCAGACCCTCTTTAGGAACTGGAAAAATATAATTAAATGGATTTGAGGTTTTTATTATAAAAATAAAAAATCCAATAATAATAATTTGTTGAAATAGTAAAGTTAAAATTCTGTATTGTTTAGTTTGATCTTTAGATCTCAGCAAAAAAATGAATATGAATAATGTTAATACTAACAGCCACAATAACAGGCTTCCCTCGTGATTTCCCCAGGTACCTGAAATTTTGTAAAACAGAGGTTTAGTTGTATGAGAATGATTAAAAACAGTTTCATTACTAAAATCTGAGTTTATAAATGATGCAATTAGCCCCAAAAAACTCATAATAACGAAAAAAAGTTGAAAAAAAGTTAAAGAAATTATTTTGTCATTTAAAATATTTTTATCTCTAAAATTTTTTATAGATAATAAAACGATTAAAAAAGAGAATAAAAGTCCAAAAACTAAAGAATAATATCCAATTAAACTAAACAAAATTTATTTCTCCTGTAATGCTGCTTTGACTTCAGGTGGCATATAATTTTCGTCATGTTTTGCTAAAATTTTAGTTGCCAAAAAAAAATTCTTATCTTTTAAATACCCCTCTGCTACAACACCTTTTCCTTCAGTAAAAAGATTTGGTACTACACCTGAATAAATTACATTAATTTCATTTTCAAAATCAGTTATGATAAAATTAATTTCTTTTGTTTTCATGGATATTGAGTTAATTTTTACCATACCCCCAACTCTAATTTTATTTTTTTTAATTTCTGATAAAGCTTTTATTTCTGACGGTGATTGAAAATAAACCACATTTTTTTCAAGAGATTTTAGAATAAGAAAAACTGTTAAAAATAGAGTAAGTAAAGTTAATATAACAAAAAAAAATCTTAATTTAACTTTACGCCCATACATGGTTTAAAAGTTAAATATTTGAAGTGTTGGATAGAATTTCTCTATTAATACTTTGAGATTTCGCAAAAGCTGATTTTTCAGGGTTTAAAGTTCCAAACTTAACAATAAATTTATTTTTTTCTTTAATGTATTGAGCTTTAACAACAACATAAAGTGATATGAAGCTCAAAATAGTAAATGCAAATGCTGACCAAACATAAAGTCCATATCCATTCATTAATAATGTTTCGTAAATCATAATCTATCTAATCCCTTATTCTTAATCTTTATCAGTTCTGTATTATATTTCATTAAAAAAATTAATAGAGAAAATAGTGCAAATGCCGCAGTCATTGTTAATAAAGGAAACAACATTGAAATATGTATTGTTGATTTTGAAAAAATATTAATTGATGCAGGTTGATGCAAAGTATTCCACCAATCTACAGAATATTTAATTATTGGAACATTAACTATACCTAGGATTGTTATAATAAATGTAATCTTAAACGCCTTGTCATTATTTTCATATATTCTCCAGGCAACCAAATACATGATATAAAATAAAACTAAAATTAGCATGGAAGTAATCCGTGCATCCCAAGCCCACCAAGTGCCCCAAGTTGGTTTTCCCCAAATTGAGCCAGTAACTAAAGCTACAATATTAAATACCAAACCGGATGGTGCTAAACTTTTTGAAATTAAGAAAAAATTTCTAATTTTAAAAACATAGCCAACCACAGATAAAAATGTGATAACAGAAAAAATTCCAAGTGAAATCCAAGCTGCTGGGACATGAACATACATAATTCTCACTGAATGGCTTTGTTTATAATCTTCAGGAGAAAATATCAAAGCTTCCATCAACCCAATTGAAAGAATAATTACAAATAAAAATAGGACGTATTTGGGAGCCTTAGATGTAATAGAAAAGATTTTATTAGGTTCAAAATATTTAAACATTATTAATTGTTATTTTTAATTTTATTTATGAATTTTTATTATGAAATGGTTATCTGATCAAGAATGTAGAGGGAGATAATAACGAAGGGTAATAATTAACACTCTTGATCAGAATTATATACAATTTACTAAATAGCTGTGTCGAAGATTTGAACTAATTGTGTTTAAAAAATGATTTTCTTAATTTGAAAGCTTAAAATAGCTTGATCCCTTTTTTCCTGAAAAAATTTCCTCAATCAAGGGATGCTTTATGGGCTCATCAGAATCATCCATCAATAAATTCTGTTCTGAAACATATGCTTCATAGGTAATTTCATCATTTTCCGCTAGCAAATGATAAAAAGGCTGATCTTTTCTAGGTCTTACATTTTTGGGTATTGATTGATACCATTCTTCAGAATTATTAAATTCAAAGTCAACATCATAAATCACACCTCTGAACTCAAAGTGTTTGTGTTTTACAATGTCTCCTATTGAAAATTTAGCTTTTTGAATTGGCATTACGATTAGTATGGGTATTTAAAAATAAAAATCAATAAGAAAAATTTATAATTTTTGTATAAATATTATTTATGTTAATATCTTTTAAGTGAATAAATCTTTTTTAAAGTTTCTTACTGATTTTGGACCATTAGTAATTTTTTTTTACTACTACTACGATAGTGGAAAAGATTTAAAAATAGCAATTCCACCATTTATAATTGCGACAATATTAGCATTGGCTATCATGTGGTTTTTAGAAAAAAAAATACCAAAAGTTCCCTTGTTAAGTGGAGTTTTAATTACTTTTTTTGGTGGATTAACAATTTATTTTAATAATCCAGTTTTTATTTATATTAAACCTACCATTATAAATATTTTATTTGGTCTAGCTCTAATATTTGGAAGATATTTTACAAATGAACCTGTGCTTAAAAAGCTTATGGGTAAATCAGTTTCCTTAACTAACGAAGGTTGGGAAATATTAAACAAAAGGTGGATTTATTTCTTTTTTGGTCTTGCAATATTAAATGAATTCGTGTGGAGAACTCAGTCAGAAGAGTTTTGGGTAAATTTTAAAGTATGGGGTTTGTTACCTATTACTTTTATATTTACAGGTTTTCAAATAGGATTAATCAACAAATATAAAACAAATGAATAATAATTTAAGATTAGTAGTAAATAATATTAATGACAAAAAGCTAGAGGATAAACATTTTTTTGAAAAAGATGAGTTAAAAATAATTTTGGATCTTTATGCAAAAATGGTCTCGGAAGGTTCTTGGAAAGATTATGGGTTAAGTATATCAAGTAAACAAGTTGGCTTTAGTGTATTTAAAAATGCAACTGAAAATGCACTCTATAAAATATGCAAGAATTTCAAACCAAAAAATAAAAATCTTAAATATTTAATAACAGACACGAATGGAAAAATATTAAAAAATTCTTTTGACTTAAACATACTTTTAAAAAGTACAAACTGGAAAAAACTCTAGAAATTAAATTATCTTCTTTGACCAAAAAGTCTTAGAAGCATTATAAATAAATTAATGAAATCTAAATAAAGAGTTAACGCTCCCATTACAGCTTTTTTACCAATAATTTCACCAGTATCACTAGCTGTATACATATTTTTTATTTTTTGAGTATCATACGCAGTAAGACCTACAAAAATTAAAACTCCTAAAATTGAAATCACAAAGTACATCATTGAGGATTTCATAAAAATATTAACTAATGAAGCAATAATGATTCCAATTAACCCCATCATTAAAAATGATCCTAATTTTGTTAAATCTCTTTTAGTTGTATAACCATAAATACTCATCGCACCAAAAGTAGCGGAGCAAATAAAGAAAACTCTTGTTACGCTCATTCCTGTGTATACTAATAAAATTGAGGACAAAGATAAGCCCATTAGTGCTGCAAAAATCCAAAAAGTTGTTTGAGCTTTTGATGCACTCATTTTATTAATTCCAAAGCTCATATAAAAAACAATTCCTAAAGGCGCCAACATTACAATCCACTTAAGTCCTGACATATAGATTGCATTTCCCATAGATGTTAGACCAACAATTGATCCAGCATCGTTTGTAACAACTGACATTTTAAATGTTAAAAGAGCAACTATACCAGTTAACAATATCCCTGTTGCCATGTAATTATAAACTTTAAGCATGTAGGCTCTTAAGCCTTCATCCATTACTACTGTTGACTGTGCTGCTGATGCAGCTCTTCCTAAAATTCCTTTTTTATCAAATTCCATGATAGTGAAAATATATAGTCTTTTACTAATTATTCAAGATGCCTTAAAAGATTATTTAAAAAGTAAATCTAAAAAAACCTTAATGAATTACAAAAAATTAGGAAATACTGATCTGGATGTTAGTACAATTTGTCTCGGCACAATGACATGGGGTGAACAAAATACCCAAGATGAAGGTTTTGAACAAATGGATTACGCTTTAGATCAGGGTGTAAATTTTTGGGATACTGCAGAAATTTATTCTATTCCTCCAAAAGAAGAAACTTTCGGACATACTGAGGAGATAATTGGTAATTGGTTTGAAAAGACAAAAAAGAGAAATAAAGTCATTCTTGCTTCGAAAGTTTGTGGACCAATGAGAGAGTATGTAAGGGGCGGGGGTAATCAATTTGGAAAAAAAAATATTACTGAAGCACTAGAGGGAAGCTTAAGAAGACTTAAAACTGATTATATTGACTTATATCAATTACATTGGCCAGAGAGAAATACAAATTTTTTTGGTAAATTGGGTTACGATCATAATGACGATGGTGAATGGACTAAATTTGAAGATATTTTAGAAAATCTAAAAAAATTTATCGATCAAGGAAAAATAAGACACGTTGGCCTATCTAATGAAACACCTTGGGGATTATCAAAATTTTTAGAAATATCCAAAAATAAAAATCTTCCTAGAATGCTTTCAGTTCAAAACCCATACAATCTACTCAATAGAACTTATGAAGTGGGACTTGCAGAAATGTCTGTTAGGGAACAATCAGGACTTTTAGCTTACTCTCCTCTAGCTTGTGGTTATCTTTCAGGCAAATATAGAAACAATCAATTACCAAAAGGATCTAGGATTGCGCTCCATAAAGATTTTTGGACCAGATACAGTAAGCCTAACGCAGAAAAAGCTATTGAGGCTTATTATGAAGTGGCTAAAAAATACAAATTAGATTTAGCACAAATGTCCTTAAAGTTTTTAGAAATTCAACCTTTTGTAACTTCTGTTATAATTGGTGCAACTACAATGGAGCAGTTGAAAACTGATATAGAAAGTGTAAATATCAATCTAACTAAAGAAATTATAAATGAAATTAATGAAGTACAAAAAATTTATCCAAATCCATGTCCATAATTAAAAAAATTATATTTTTATCTATATTCATCACTCTTATTTCTGTATCAAATACTTTTGCAGAAGATTTAAAAAAAGTTGGTAAATTTAAAGATTGGGAGGTGATGGTTATGTCTGAGTCATCTGGCAAAGTATGTTTTGCTCAATCGACTCCAGTTTTACAAGCGCCAAAAAAAGATAAGAGAGATGCAAGATTATTTATAACTTTTAGACCAGCTGAAAAAATTTCAAATGAAATTAGTGCAACTGCTGGCTACGAATTTAATAAAAATAATACAGTTTTGGCGACCTCTGGTAATAACAAATTTAAATTTGATATTAAACAACAGGGTTTTGCTTGGATGACTAGTAATAAAAAAGAAAAAATTATGGTCAAAGTTATGAAAAAAGGGTCAAGAATTATGCTAACTGGATATAACGAAAAAGGCTCTCAAACTATAGATCATTATTCATTACTTGGATTTACAAAAGCATACAATACTGCAAAAAAAGCCTGCAGTTAATTAATGAAATCAAAAAAAAGAATTGTTCTGGCTTACTCTGGTGGGTTAGATACATCTATAATTCTAAAATGGCTTCAAGTAAATTATAATGCTGAAGTAATTTGCTACACAGCAGATATTGGTCAACAAATTAATCGAAAAAAAATAATATCCAACGCTAAAAAATTTGGAGTTAAAAAAATAATAATAAAAGACTTAAAAAATACTTTTATAAAAGATTATGTTTTTCCAATGATCCGTGGCCATGCAATGTATGAAGGTATTTATTTATTGGGAACTTCGATTGCAAGACCATTAATTGCAAAAGACCAGATAAGAATTGCAAAAAAGTTTAGGGCATATGCAGTATCACATGGTGCTACAGGTAAAGGAAATGATCAAGTAAGGTTTGAACTTGGTTATCATTTCTTTGGACCAAAAATTAAAATTATTGCTCCGTGGAGATTATGGAAACTAAAATCTAGAACAGACTTAATAAATTATGCCAAAAAAAATGGTATATCGATTCCAAAAGATAAGAAAGGTGCGCCACCCTTTTCAATTGATGACAATCTATTTCATACCTCAACTGAAGGAAAAATTTTAGAAAATCCAAAAAATTCAGCTCCGGAATTTATTTTTCAAAGAACAACTTCACCTGAAAAAGCACCCAATAAACCAACTTTTGTAACTATTAATTTTAAAAACGGAGATCCAGTAGGGATTAATGGAAAAAAAATAAGTCCTGAAAAAATTCTCTCTAAACTTAATCTTTTAGCTGGAAAAAATGGTATTGGGAGAGTTGATTTAGTTGAAAATAGATTTCTTGGGATTAAATCAAGAGGAGTTTACGAAACTCCAGGTGGAACACTTTTAATACACGCTCACAGAGCAATTGAGTCAGTAACATTAGATAAAGAAACTATGCATAAAAAGGATCAAGTTATGTCTAGATATGCACAATTAATTTATAATGGTTATTGGTATTCAAAAGAAAGATTTAAACTTCAAAAAATTGTGGATTTGAAAAGAAATAAAATTAATGGATCTGTAAAACTTAAACTTTATAAGGGTAATATTACAATCCAATCTAGGATTACAAAAAGTACTGCCTACTCAATAAAAAAGGTTTCATTTGAAGAAAATAAATCATTTAATAAATCAAACGTTGAACGATTTATAAATTTTCATAAAAAAAAGTTAAGAAATTAGCTGTTTATTTACGGACAATTTGGAGATTGTTTATTTTTGAAAAAAACATAATTTAATTTTATGGAATCATTTAAAAATTGGATGAAAGATGCTGCGAACATTTTATTTGACGACAGTAAAAATGATCTTCGCTCTCTTCCCAAAACGGTAAGGTTACAAATTCTACTAGTCTTAAGTTTTATTTGGACCACCGTTTTTAGTTTGTACGTATTTTCATATACAACTTTTGTATTTGGTTGGACTGGGCTTTTTCTAGCTCATATTGGTTTAATATTTGCCGTCTATATGACGTTTAAACATTTTCATAGAGCTGAGGAAAATTCTGCTAGCGTTTTTAAAACCAAAAATTTTGACCCCTTCAAAATAATGGTTCTTGTTTTTGTAATTGTATTCATATTTGTTTTTTCAAAAGGAATTGAGGTGTTAACTAGTCCTAACCCATACTCTTATTCAATTCCGTATGAAGGTTCTTCAAAATCAGTATTTGAAAAATGGCTGCCATTTAGTAAAGATAAGTAATGGAAAAAATTGCAAAAAATTTACAACTCGTATTGATGGTTATTATATTAATAAGTTCTGTAATTGCTGTTGGAATTGAAATAAATAAAATGTTTCAAAATCGATCAGTAACATTAGCTGATTTGCTATTGATGTTTCTATATTTAGAAGTACTTGCAATGGTAAGAGTTTTTTGGCATCAACAATCAATTAGCATTACTTTGCCATTGTTAATTGCAATTACTGCATTGGCACGATTTATTATTCTTCAAGGAAAAGAAATGGATCCAGCAGCATTAGTCTATGAAGCTGTTGCAATTGTTCTGATAGCTGGAGCAATTGTAATTTTAAGATTAAGACATAGTGATAAATTGGGTCTAAAGAAAAAAAAATCAAAATAATTTAGTATGAATTTTGAAACTTCAAGGGCTAGGGCCTTAGAAAAATTAAATATTTTTGTAGAAAATAATCTTTCAGAATATTCAAGATTAAGAAATTTTGATTTTGGAACAGATAATAGATCTAATATTTCTTGTTTATCTCCTTACATTACACATGGAATAATTAATGAAAAAGAAGTTATTGAAAAATCCCTTGGTAAATTTTCTTTCATAAAAAATGAAAAATTTATACAAGAAGTTTTGTGGCGCACATATTGGAAGGGATGGTTAGAATTAAGACCAAATGTTTGGTCAGACTATTTAATAGAATTAAATAAAATTAAAGGAGAATTTAAAAATAATCAAAACTATCTTAATGCAATAGAAGGGAAAACTAATATTGAATGCTTTAATGCATGGATAAATGAACTAAAGGAAAACAATTATTTACATAACCATACAAGAATGTGGTTTGCCAGTATTTGGATTTTTACTTTGGAACTACCCTGGCAATTAGGTGCAGAATTTTTTATGCAACATCTTTATGACGGGGATGCTGCATCCAATACTCTTGGCTGGAGATGGGTTGCTGGTATTCAAACTCAAGGAAAGCATTACTTAGCAAGTGAATGGAATATCAAAAAATTTACTAATAATAGATTTAATAATATTAAATTAAATGAAAATGCTCCCCCAAAAATATCTAGAAAAACTTACTCAATAATTAAACAAGATTTTAATAATCCTCAAAATATTGAAGATAAAAGTTTATTAATTTTTGAGAATAATCTCGCTTTTGAAATCACAGATTTTCAGAATAATAAATTTAAAAAAATTTATTTAATTTCCAATAAAAATGAAAATAGATCTATCAAACTTAGTGAAAAAGTAATGAAATTTAAATCCCTATTAATCGAAGACCAAGAACAAAGATTAAAAACTAATTCAATTGATTGTGAAGTCATAGATATAAGTGAAATAAAGAATATTGAAAATAGTTATGCTTTATATCCAACAGTGGGTGAAAACTTAGACTTTTTAAGTTCAAATAGTTTAAAAATAGATTTTTTATATAGAAAACTTGATCAGTATTCTTGGCAATATTGTAATAAAGGTTTTTTTAATTTTAAAAATTATATTCCTAAAATAATTTCAACTTTTAATTAAAACCACCTGAACATTCCAATTATTCCAGCTGTAGCATAAAAAAATTGTAAAAATAATATTCCTCTATGACCACCTCTATAAGCCCAGATACCAATTAAAATTGCAGATATAAGTAATAAACAAAAACCAAAAAACTCTATCCCAATATTCATTGCTACAAATAATGAGTACAAAATTGCAGTAAT
The DNA here is from genome assembly GCA_902514695.1 of uncultured Pelagibacteraceae bacterium. Classification (GTDB taxonomy): domain Bacteria; phylum Pseudomonadota; class Alphaproteobacteria; order Pelagibacterales; family Pelagibacteraceae; genus Pelagibacter. The sequence goes on along the minus strand of CABXRR010000012.1, from coordinate 9,691 downwards.
AACCCCTGCCCATTCAAAAATTTTATTATTCATAAAAGTTTTTTAAAATTACTATAAAGAATCTTAGAATAATTATTCATATCTGTCATATTTTCTTTTGCAGATTGATCAAATTTTTCTATTGCAGTACCTCCTAATTGATCTTCTAAAGCCTTTTTATATTCTGGCACACATCCCCACTCGTTGACTGTTGTATCTTTTATTTCAATATGAAATTGGATGCCATAAGCATGATTTTGATATTTAAAAATTTGATATTTAGTAACAGGTGATGAGGCTAACAAAGTAACATCTTTATTATTCTCTATTCCTTGAACCTCATACGAATGCCATTGCAAACTCTTAATTTTATCAGGAAATTTAGAAAACAAATCATCTTGATTTTTATCTTTTGTAAAATTGATATCCATCATACCAATCTCTGCTGGACTTGATTTCACCACCTTGCCACCGACGACTTCACCTAGTAACTGACAACCTAAACAAAAACCTAAATAAGGTTTTTTTAAATCAACAACAAACTCTTTAATTCTTTTTTTTTCTTCAATTAACCAAGGATATTCTTTTTCCATATAAGTATCCATTGGACCACCCATACAAAACATCCCATCAAATTTACTTAAATCATTTGGAATTTTCTCACCTTCGTCTAACTCAATTGTGGTAAGATTTAATCCATCAGCTAACATAAGATCTTTTATGTAACCAGGATCTTCAATTTTAATGTGTTGTAAAATAATTATGTTCAATAATCTTAACTTAGCTTAGAACACTTCTTAGAACAATATTTTACTCTCTCCCAATTTAATCTCCATTTCTTACGCCAAACAAAAGATCTTTTACAAACAGGACAAATTTTTGAGGGAAGATTTTGTTTTTTCACTAAATAGTATTTTGCTTAATGAATTTATCTGCAGCAGATAAAATTAATTTTTTTCTTTCAGTTTTCATTTTATCAAAAATTCTTACCATCATTGAAAGTCTTGGATTTTTTAAAAAAAATTTTCTATTTCGATCAATAAATCTCCAATACAATCCGTCCATTGTGTTACACCACTCACCTTTTTTAAAATCCATCATTTTCATAAAATAAGCAGATCCACAGATATAGGGTTTAGTTGCAAAAATTCCCCCATCACTAAATAATCCCATTCCATAAACATTTGGAACCATTACCCAATCAGACGAGTCTACAAACATTTCCATGAACCATTTGTAAACAAAAGTTGGTTTTATTTCACAAAGATTCATGATGTTAGATAAAATCATTAACCTTTCAATGTGATGGGACCATCCATAATTTAAAGCATTCTTAATTGCATAATCAAGAGGAGGTAAACCAGTTGTGCCTTCATACCAAGATTTTTTCATTTTTCTATTTTGTTTAAAAAAATTTCCAGTTTCCATTTCATTTGAATAACTTTGATAAATTCCTCTCATAAATTCTCTCCAACCAATTACCTGACGTACGTAACCTTCCAGTGAATTTAATCTTATTTTTTTACTTTTGTGGAATTCTAAAACTTTTTTTATAATAAATTCTGGAGTGATCAAACCTAAGTTAATATACGGACTTAATGCACTATGAAATAAAACATTGTCTTTTTGATCAACGGCATCCTCATAATCTCCAAATAAATTTGATTTCTCTTTTATAAAAAAATTTAAAAGCTTGATGACATCATTATATTCAGTAGCGAACCAAAAATTATCAGTTTTCCCCGGATGATCTTTAAATAATTTTTCAATAATTGGTTTTAACTTTTTAGTATGATTAGTTTCACTTATTTTTGGAAATTTTGGAATTGAAATATTTTTTGGTAATTTATTTCTATTATCTTCATCAAAGCTCCATTTACCTCCAATTGGATTTCCATCTGAACCCATTAATATTCCAGATTTCTTTCTGACTTCCTTATAAAAAGTTGCCATAAAAGGTTTTTTTGATTTGGATAAATAATTTTTAAATTCTTCTCTGGAATTTAAAAACATCGGAGTTTGTATAATATTCCATTTTATTTTTTCTTTTTTAACAAATAGATTAATTTTTTTTTCAAAAAATTTATCCTCGACTTCAAAACTTGAGATCTCTTTAATTTTTTTTACACTTATTATTTTTTTTAATTTCTTTAAATAATCGTCCTTAAATTCTTTATCCTCTATTTTGACATATTCTAATTTAAATTTATCTTTTTTTAGACTATCTGCATGTGAACGCATCGACGATAAGAATAAAAGTATCTTGTGTTTGTGGTGTTTTTCATAAGTACACAATTGATAATCCTCAGCCATAAAAAATAGGTGGTCTTTTTTGAAGCGGTCCAAGTATTTTGATGGAAATAATTGATTACCCAGTATAAAAAATAACTTCATAGTTAAATATAACTAATAAAATTTTTTATGTCAGAAAAATATCTTATTTTTGGTGCGACAGGTTCAATCGGATCTAGCTTAGCTGAACAACTGGTAAACTCAGGAAATTCTGTTCATTTAGTTGGAAGAAATGAAAATGAAACAAAAAGTATTTCGCAAAAACTTGGTTGTACTTTTACCATTGCTGATGTTTTAGAAGATGGATTCATAGAAAAAGTTAAAAATGACATTTCAGATGTAAAAGGTGTTGCTTATTGTGTTGGTTCAATAGATTTAAAACCTTTGAGAATGGTTAATGAAAATGATTTTAATAAATGTATGAAATTAAATCTCTATTCAGCAGTTGAAGTTATTAAAGGTTATCAAGAAAGTTTAAAAAAAAATAAAGGTTCGGTAGTTTTATTCTCTACAGTAGCAGCACAAAGAGGATTTACTAATCATGCAATAATTGCTTCGGCTAAAGCCGCTGTTGAGGGATTAACTGTTTCATTAGCTGCTGAATTTGCTCCAAATATTAGAGTAAATTGTATTGCACCAAGTTTAACTAATTCAAAAATTGCAGAACCAATGTTGAAGAATAAGGCATTAGCAGATGGAATTGCGAAAGCTCACCCTTTAAAAAGATTAGGAGAAGGAAAAGACTCAGCTTCTCTTGCAAAATTTCTTATTACTGATGACAGCTCTTGGGTTACTGGTCAAATTATTGCTGTAGATGGAGGAAGATCAAAATTATCTTAAAAATTATGTATATTGCGATGAATAGATTTAAAATTGTTATTGGTAAAGAAAAAGAATTTGAAGATGTTTGGAAAAATAGAGATACACATCTTGATGGTGTAAAAGGATTTAAGAATTTTAATTTGATTAAGGGTGACACTAATGAAGAATATTCTCTTTATTCATCTCATAGTACTTGGGACTCTAAAGAAGATTTTATAAATTGGACTAAATCAGAGGCTTTTAGACTAGCCCACAAAAATGCTGCACAACACAGAGATTTATATTTAGGTCCACCAGACTTCGAAGGTTTTGACGTAGTTTTTTAACAGTATGAAAATAATTTTCATATTATTAATATTTATTTTTCCAAATATAGCCGACGCAGAAAATTATAATTTCAAAAAAATTGTGGATCTCAAGGATCCATGGGGATCAACTTTTATAAATGAAAATAGTTTACTTATAACTGAAAAAGGTGGATTTATAAAACTAGTAGATTTGAAAAATAAAAAAATAAATCTAATCAATCATAATTTGAATTTTCTTGAACACGGTCAAGGTGGACTCTTAGATATTCTTTTTAATGATAATTTTATTTATATCTCATATTCAGAAAATAGAGGTAATTGGAAAACTAGTACCTCAATAGCTAAAGCAAAATTTAACAATAAAAATTTAATCTTTGAAAATATTTTTCAAGCAAATCCTCCAATAGATTCTGGATATCATTTTGGATCTAGATTAGTGATAAAAGATAATTATCTTTATGCATCAGCAGGTGAAAGAGGCCAAGGTATGATTGCACAAGATCCGACAAAACATCCTGGAAGTATTATTAGAATTAATATTGATGGAAGTATTCCAAAAGACAATCCTAAATTTGAAGGTAAATCGAATTGGCTACCTGAAATTTTTCAAATTGGAATTAGAAACCCTCAAGGTTTAACTTTATCTCCATTTGATAAAAAAATTTATATGAGCAATCATGGGGCTAAAGGTGGTGACTGGTTTGGTGAAGTGAAAAAAGGAGAGAATTATGGATGGAAAATATTAGGTTGGGGAGGAAAAAATTACTCAGGAATTCCTATCGGTCCTAAATGGAAACCAGGATTTACAAAAGCAATACAGTATTGGGTACCTTCAATCGCAACTAGTGCTATAACTATCTACAAAGGTGATGAATTTAATGAGTGGAATGGACATGCTTTAATTACGTCGCTTAAAGATCAATCCTTAAGAAAATTAATATTCAATGATTTAACAAATGTTGAAGAAGATATTATCTTTAAAAATAAAATTGGAAGGATAAGAGATATACAGATTCATCCAAATAATGGAAAAATTTATTTTTTAGCAGGAGATAGTTTGTGGTTAATGGAAAAAAATTAATTTGTATTTCATTAATTTTAGTTGGAATTTTTTTTTATAATTGTTTAAGTATTGCAATGGAAAAACCTTACCATCACTTACCAGACGGAACTTTTAGAAACCCAGAAGGCTCACCAAAAAGGGATCCAAATGTTAAATGGTCATATAAAATATTTAATCAAGAAAAAAAGAAGCTTGATATGACAGTGCCTAAAGAGCATGTTGTTGAAAAAGAAAAAGTTTTATCAGATCTAAAAAAATATCAGGATGATGATTATGTAGCCTGGATAGGTCATGCTACTTTTTTAATAAAGTTAGGAGAAACTACAATAATTACTGATCCAGTATTCTCAAAAAATGCAGGTCCATTAATCTTTGGACCAGATAGGTTTACTGAACCAGCTTTAACACTTAACGAAATTCCAAAAATAGATTTATTTTTACTTACTCATAATCATTATGATCATCAAGATATGTCTACTATAAGAAAATTTCCATATAAAGATGCAAAGGTTTTACTTCCGTTAAGATTAGGTAAATATTTTAAGAGATATAAAGATGTAAATGAAATGGATTGGTATGATGAAATAAAGATTAATGATAATTTTAAAATAACATTTCTCCCTGCTGTTCACTGGTCGAAAAGAAGTTTAACTGATACAAACAAAACTTTATGGGGAAACTTTCTAATCGAATATAATGGAAAAAAAATATTTTTTGCCTGTGATACTGGAGTCGGAAATATTTATAAAGACTTAGGAAAAAAATATGGCCCAATTGATCTCACATTTATTAATATAGGTGCTTACAATTTTTTCCCTATTATGCCATACAAAGATAAATCTGTTTATCATACTAACCCTGAAGAAGCTTTAGAAGTTGCACAAAATTTAAAAAGTAAAAAAGTAATTGGGATGCACTGGGGAACTTTTGTGCTATCTTTAGAGCCAATCATGGAGCCACCAATTCGATTTAAAAATAGTGCAGAAAAATATGGATTCAAAAATGAGGATGCTATTATTTACAAAATTGGTGAGTTTGGATCGTTAAAAAAATTACTTAATTACAATTAGTTATCTAATAATTTTTTTTTAGCTTTTTCGAATTCTTCCTGAGTTAAAACACCATCTTTCAAAAGATTGTTTAATTTGTCAATTTCCTCACTTAAATTTTTTTTATTATCGAGAAAATTTTCGTTCTCATCATTTTTTAAATTTGCTTCCTCCTTAAGTGCGCTTTTAGCCTCTGACCCCTTCATTATCGCACTAACACCTAAATAAAGTACAAAAGCAAAAATTGGGATAACCAAACCAAAAAAAATTATCTTTTCCATAAACTAATCCTCATCCTCTTCTCTCCAGTTTTTTTCGTACATCAACCAAGCAGCTAATATAACTGAAAATGTACCAATGATCATACCATAATCAAATCCTGTTTGCTGATCATAAAGATACCATCCCAATTGTGTCGCTCCAATTGGTGGAATAGTAAGTATGGCCATTAATATAGCAATTCTATATGGATACTTAGGTTTTTTCATAAACCAAACTTATCAAAGATTGTTTGATGGATTAAATATTAAATTTGCGATCTTTTGAAACAGTCTATTGTATTTTTTAATAAACAAGCAATAGTCATAGGGCCTACACCTCCAGGAACTGGTGTGAGAGCTTTTGCATTCTTCGAAACTTCATCAAAATCAACATCTCCAACAATACCCTTATCTGTTTTGTTAATTCCTACATCAATTACAATAGTGTCTTTTTTAACCCAGTCTCCCTTTACTAACTCAGGAATACCAACAGCTGCTATAATTATATCTGCCTCTAAACATTCTGCTTTAAGATCTTTTGTTTTTGAATGCGTAATTGTTACTGTGCAGTTTTCTTTTAAAAGAAGTTGTGTCATTGGTTTTCCATTTAGATTTGATCTTCCAACAACGACTGCTTTTTTTCCATTCAAATTAGGTTCAATTTTTTTAATCAATAAATAACATCCTAATGGAGTACATGGCACAGAGCTTTCATATCCTGAGGACAGATTACCTACATTCATTGGATGAAAGCCATCAACATCTTTAGAAGGATCTATTGTTTCAATAACTTTTTGTTTATCAATATGTTTTGGTAATGGTAATTGTACTAGAATTCCAGAAACACTTTCATCTTGATTTAATTCTTGAATTTTTTGTAAAATCGTTTTTTCCTCTACAGTGTCTGGATATTTAATTACTTCAGATTTTAATCCTACTTCGTTTGCTGATTTTTCTTTATTACGAACATAAATTTGGCTCGGAGTCATATCACCAATTAAAATCACTGTTAATCCAGGTACTTTGTTATATTTAGTCTTTAATTGAACTACTTCTTTTTTAAGTTCTTCTCTTAAAAGTGCTGCTTCTTTTTTTCCATCAATTAGAATCATGATTTTTTATAAAATTGGTCTAACGTAATACTGCATACACATTTGTATTATCCATATCAACATAAGTAATATTATAGGTGAAATGTCTAATGCTCCTAAATTTGGCAAAAAACGTCTAATTCTATTCAAAAAAGGTTCAGTCATCCTATAAGTGAAGTCTAAAACCATATAAACAAATCTATTTCCTGTATTTAAAACATTAAAGGCAACTAACCAACTAATCACAACATTTGCGACAACTACATAAGAGTAATATTTTAGTAACGTCCACGTAACTATATAAATAATTATCATTTTTTTTCTATATAAATTGAAGAACTTGGAAATGCGAACGAAGCTTTATTACTCTCTACAATTTGTTTAATTTCAATAGCTAATTTCTCTTTTACAGAAAGCCATTCATTCCAACTGTCTGATTTTGTAAAACAACGGACATACATATCAATTGAACTATCAGAAAATTTATCAACTCTTACTGCAATACCTATATTAGTATTAAAATCATCACTTTTTTTAATATGATCTTCAATTTGATTTCTAATTGTTTTTAATTGATCAACTGTTGTATCATATTGAAGTGTTATAATCCAACTTATCAACCAGTTTGAAGTTTCACTGACATTAACAACAGCATTTTCTGCAAATTGAAAATTTGGAATAATTGCTAATGATTTATCAAATTTTCTAATTGTTGTTGAACGAAATCCAATTTTTTCAACAATACCCTCAATAATTCCATCCACCAAAATCCAATCACCTATTTTAAATCTTTTTTCAACAAGTACTAAAATTCCTGAAATTAAATTTTTAAATAAATCTTGTGCACCTAAAGCGACCGCAACACCAAACAAACCTAGACCAGCTATGATTGGTCCAATTTTTATTCCCCACAATTCCAAAACAGCAGCCAGACCTAATATAAAAATTAATATCTTTAAGGATTTAATAATCCATCCAATTAATTCCCTAGTTAAAAGTTTATCAAGTCCACTTAAAATATAAGAAACTGGTTCAATAATTTGGTGAATAACCCAAAAAATCAAAATCGTTATTAACGTTCTGTTAATTGTATCAACAATTTCACGACCATCTGTTGAAAAGGTCATGTAATAACTTGCAATAAAAAAACCTAAAACAATTGGTAAAAATCTTGCTGGTCCAATTAGGGAAGAAACAAAAGTATCATCGAGTTTATTTGTAGTTCTCTTAGAAATAATCTCTAACTTTTTAATTATTAGTTTGCTAATTAGACCTCTAAAAATTAAAAATATTAGAAAGATACCTATTCCGATTAATATTTGAAATATATCTACTCCTAAAATTCCTTTGTTCCATACTGACAAAAATATTTCAGAAAAATTATTAAATAATTCCATAACTAAATTTTATATAACAAAAACTCTTCTTCTCCAGGATTAAAAAGAAATATTTTTTTCCATTTAATTTCGTTTAATATAGCGGATGTTTTTTCACCTATACACATTAAATTAGTGTTCATCCAAAGGCTCTCAGACTGATAAAGTTTAATAAATTTCAAGAAGCTTAAAGCGCTATTTTGAGAGTAGACATATACTACATCTGGCATGTTAAGCTTTAATTGTTTAACAAACTCTTCATTAAAATTTTCATTGTGGATGGTCCTATAATTAATAATTCTTTTAATATTATATCCTTCTTTCAACAATTGTTGATCTAAATCAACTGAAATTATTTCTCCACTTATATAAATCATTTTTCCATCTTTTTGATCAAAATTTTGTAGAATTAGTTCCTTTAAATTTTTAATATTTCCCTCGGCTGAAATAACATTTTGAAAACCAACAGCTCTTGCTTTTTTTTCTGTAGCGTTACCTACACAGAAACATAAAAGGCTTTTATCAATTTTTTTAACATCTAAAAATTTTACTGCATTAGCACTAGTGAAAATAACTCCTTTAAGACTCAATAGATCAGTCTCGTCATAATTCACTTTATCTATCTTTAGTAAAGGAAGATGAGAAACTTTATTTCCTAAAGATTGGAATTTTAAAATCATTTCAGAACAATCTTCAAAAGGTCTAGTTAATAAAATATGCATATTATTTTTTATAAGTATTATTAGATTTTGTTTTTAATCTTTGCCCTACATCTTTACCAAGTTCTTTTGCATTTTCAATTTTAGAGGATTTTTTTTCATAAAATCTAGATGTACCATCTAAAGAAAAAAGTTCAGCCTCCAAAATAACTTCACCACCCTCTATTGTAGCATGTACTCCTACAGCAGTTTCACAATCTCCCTCTAGAACTTTTAAAACATTCCTTTCCGCACTAACCCTTCGATAGGTTTCACTATGATTTGTTTTTTTCAATATAGATATTATCCTATTATCATCTTCTCTACATTGAAGAGATATAACACCCTGACCAGCACTTGGTATTAATTCTTGTACTGAAAATATTTCTGAAATCTGATCAATTATATTTAAAGATTTAATTCCAGCATATGACAATATAATAGCATCATACAATCCTTCATTTAATTTTTTAATTCTAGTATCAATATTACCTCTTATTAGTTTACATGTAATATCTGATCTTAGTTTTTTAATTTGAAATTCTCTTCTGTACGAAGAAGTACCAATAACTGCGTTTGGTTTTAAATCTTTAAGTTTTTTTTTATTTACTGAAATTAAAATTTCTCTTGGATCATTTCTTTCTAAAAAAGATTCAACTACTAAACCTTTAGACTTAATAATAGGTAGATCTTTTAGGGCATGTACTGCTATATCGATTTTTTTATCTAACAATTCTTTTTCAATATTAGATG
>CABXRR010000011.1 GCA_902514695.1 uncultured Pelagibacteraceae bacterium | reverse complement strand
ATACATTTTATTTCCCATTTGTCTTTTAGGATAATTAATTAATATTTTTCTTAAAGCTCTTTCCATAAAAACAATAAATAAAATTGTTAATATCAATAAAACAAAAATTGCAATTATCATCATCGTAGAAACTGCCCCTGTTCTTCCTAATTCAAAGGTTGTTACTAAAGCTCTTGGAATTTCAGCCACTATTCCTGCAAAAATTATTAGGGAAATACCATTTCCAATTCCTCTTTGAGTTATTTGTTCACCAAGCCACATCAAAAAAATTGTTCCAGCGACTATTGTTGTGACAGTTGAAACTTTAAAAAAAGCACCAGGATTAATTACTAAATCAGCTGAAGATTCAAGTCCTACAGATAATCCATAACCTTGAACGGTAGCAAGTAAAACTGTTCCATATCTTGTAATTTGAGTAATTTTTGATCTACCTACTTCACCTTGTGCTTTTAAGTTTTTAAAATAATCAGTAACACCTGTTAAAAGTTGAACAATAATAGATGATGAAATATAAGGCATTATTCCAAGGGCAAATATAGCCATTCTGCTAACAGCACCACCTGCAAAGACATTGAACATTCCCAATAATCCTTTTTGATTACCTTCCATCATGATTTTAAGTTGTTCTGGATCTATACCAGGTAGTGGAACAAATGTGCCAAATCTATAGACAGCTAGTATTGCAATTGTGAATATTATTCTATTTCTAAGATCGTTACTTGATGATGAGGAGCTCATTTTTAAATTTTTTATTTCTTAATTTGTATTGAACCACCTAATTTCTCTAATTTATCTATTGCAGATTTTGAAGCTAAATCTGCTTCAATATTAATTTTTTCTTTTATTTCACCAGATCCTAAAATCTTTAATTTAATGGAATTTTTACTTATTAGCTTTAATTTTTTAAGCAAATCAGAGTTTATAGTTTCTTTTGTAGTTATGTTTTTCTTGTCTATAAAAGTTTGAATTTTATCTAAGTTTAAAATAGCAATATTTTTTTTTCCTATTGGATTAAATCCCCTCTTTGGTAGTCTTCTATACAAAGGCATTTGACCACCTTCAAAACTCTTAATTGCTACTCCAGATCTAGATTTTTGACCCTTAACACCTCTTCCTGAAGTTTTGCCTTTTCCAGACCCAATTCCTCGTCCGACTCTCATTTTTGGTTTATTAATTTTATTTCTGTTATTTAATCTTATCATTAGCCTCTTTTTTCTATAATTTCTGATATTTTTTTATTTCTTATAGATGATATTTGTTTTGGTGAATTTTGCTTTAGTAGTGCTTTCATTGTTGCTCTAATAACATTGTGAGCATTAGAAGTGCCCATTGATTTAGCAACTATATCTTTTACTCCTAAAACTTCACATACTGCTCTGACTGGACCACCTGCAATAATACCTGTTCCTTTTGAAGCTGCTCTAAGAACAATTTTTCCTGAGCCTTCTTTTGCTTTAACATCATGATGAATTGTCCTGCCTTCTCTTAATGGTATATGAATTAATTTTCTTCTTGCCATTTCATTAGCTTTTTTAATTGCATCAGGAACCTGCTTTGCTTTAGCATGAGCAATCCCAATTCTTCCAGCTTGATTGCCAACAACAACTAATGCTGAAAAACCAAATCTTCTTCCACCTTTGACTACTTTTGTTATACGATTAATATGAACTAGTTTTTCTAAAATATCGTCTACTTTATTATCTTTTTTTTTATCCATAATTAAAATTCCATCCCATTTTTACGTAATGTTTCTGCAAAAATTTTTATTCTTCCGTGATATTTATAACCACCCCTATCAAAATATATTTTTGTTATTTTTTTATCATTAGCTTTCTTTGCAAGTCTTTCTGCAACAATTTTAGAAAGTTCAGTCTTATTAACTTTTGTGTTAGATTTAACATCTTTTTCAATTGATGAAGCAGACAAAAGTGTAATATTTTTCGTATCATCAATTATTTGTGCTGAGATATTTTTTGACGATCTTGAAATAGACAACCTAAATCTGTCTTTTGAAGAGACTTTTTTAACTTTGTTGCTTACTCTAAATTTTTTTCTTTTACTTGTGCTTAATTTCATTATTTTTTCTTTCCCTCTTTTTTTAGAATATGTTGACCTTTTTCTCTAACACCTTTTCCTTTATAAGGCTCAATTTTTCTTAAAGTTTTTAATTTGGATGCAACAGCTCCAACTTGTTGTTTATCTGCACCTGTAATTTTTAAAGTGGTTTGTTTCTCAACGGTAATTTTAATACCTTCTGGAATATCGAAATTTATATCATGGCTATAACCTAGTTGAAGGTTCAATTGATTCCCTTTTAGTGCAGCTCTGTAACCAACACCAACTAATTCAAGAATTTTTTCATATCCTGTACTAGAGCCTATTACTGCATTATTAATTAAACTTCTATTCATTCCCCATAATCTTTTAATTTCTTGATCTACTTTTTTTGGTTTTATTGAAATTTCCTTTCCTTCTTTTATGTCAAGATTAAATATTTCAAGATCAATATTTAGGGATTTTTTACCTAAAGGACCTTCAATATTCAAATTATTACCTGCTAAAGCCACTTTTACTTTTTCTGGAATTGCAATATTTATTTTACCAATTTTTGACATTAAAATACCTTACAAATTATTTCACCACCAACTTTTTGTTTTCTAGCATCTATATCTGTCATCACACCTTTGGGTGTAGAAACAATAGCAATACCTAAACCATTATTTATTTTGGGTAAACTATCAGCGCTAGAAAAAATTCTTCTACCTGGTTTTGATACTCTTTCAAAATTACTTATAACTGGATTCCCTGAATGATATTTTAGTTCTAGAGATAACCTTGATTTCTTGTTTTCTTCGTCAACTTTAAAATCTTTAATGAATCCCTCATTTTTAAGTATATCCGCAATTTTTACTTTAAAGTTTGAGGATGGTAATTCAACTTTCTTATGATTTCTGTCCTGAGCATTTTTTACTCTTGCAATCATATCTCCTATTGGGTCACTTAAGCTCATATAATCCTTTCTACCAACTTGATTTAACTAATCCTGGTATCTTTCCTTGCAATCCAAGTTGTCTTAATGCAATTCTAGATATTTTTAATTTTCTATAAACACCATGTGGTCTTCCTGTAATTTGGCATCTATTCATGACTCTTATTTTTGCTGAATTTCTTGGTAATTTTGATAATTTTTGTTGAGCTTTAAATCTTTCTTCTAAAGTCAACTTTTTATTCATTACAATCTTTTTTAATTTTTCTCTTTTCTTAAAAAATTTGTCTGAAAGTTTAATTCTTTTATTGTTCTTATTTATTGAGCTTAACTTTGCCATCTTTAATTATCTCCTTTTTTTATAAATGGAAAATTTAATTTTTCTAATAAAGCATAACTATGTTCTTTACTTTTTGAAGATATAACTATTGTTATATCGAGACCTCTTACTTTGTCTGCTCTATCAAAACTAACTTCTGGAAAAATTATATGTTCTTTAATACCAAAAGTAAAATTACCAAATTTATCAAATCCATTTGATGATAAACCACGAAAATCTTTAATTCTAGGTAATGCAATATTTACAAGTCTATCTAAAAATTCATACATTTTATCTTTTCTTAAGGTAACTTTTAATCCTGCATTTGTCCCTTTTCTAGTTTTGAAGTTAGCAACTGATTTTTTAAATTTAGTAATTACTGGTTTTTGTCCAGTAATTTTTGCAAGATCCTCTTCTAGTGATTTAAATATTTTTGAATCATTTCCATCTAAACCAAGTCCCATATTTAGAACAATTTTTTCTATTTTTGGACCCATATATAAATTTTTAAAACCAAACTGTGATTTTAAAGCTGGTTGAATTTCTTTATAAAATAACTCTTTTAATCTAGGTAACATTACTTTTTAGCCTCAACTTTTTTACTTTTTGCCTTTTCATCAATTAACTTAAGATTTGACATGTGAATAAAATTTTCTTTCGATACAATTCCACCTTTTTTTTCTTTAGTCGTTTTGATGTGTTTTTTAACTATATTAATTTCCTTAACTTTGGCTCGATTATTTGATCTATCTATTTCAATAATTTCGCCTTCTTTTTTTTTATCTTTACCAGTTAAAACTCTAACTTTTAATCCTTTTTTAATCATTACAATACCTCTGGCGCCAAAGAGATTATTTTCATTTGACCCCTATTTCTCAATTCTCTGGTTACTGGTCCAAAAATTCTTGTTCCAACAGGTTCACCTTTATCATCAACCAATACAGCTGCATTATTATCAAATCTTACTTTTGAACCATCATCTCTATGAATTCCTTTTTTAACTCTTACAACAACTGCCTTATGCACTGAGCCTTTTTTAACTTTTCCTTTTGGGATTGCTTCTTTAACTGCAATTACTATTGTATCCCCAATACTAGCATATCTTCTTTTAGATCCGCCAAGAACCTTAATGCACTCAATTTTTTTAGCACCAGTATTGTCAGCGACTTGTAATTCAGTTTGAACCTGTATCATTATTTTTGATTCTCCATTACTTGAAATTTTTTATTTTTGGAAAAAGGTTTGCTTTCAATTATTGAAACTTTATCACCTGTTTTAAATTTATTATTTTCATCATGAGCGTTATATTTTTTTCTAACTTTAATAACTTTTTTTAATAATGGATGTGAATATTTTCTCTCAACCATGACTGTTACAGTCTTGTTAGGTTTGTCACTAACTACAACTCCTGATAAAATTTTCTTAGGCATTTATTTTTCCTTTAAGTAAAGTTTTAAGTCTTGCTATAGTTTTTTTAGTTTCACTAATTTTTGATGGATTTGTAATTTGAGAATTTATTTTTTGAAATCTAAAATTAAACAAGTCCTTTTTTAACTTATCAATATTTTTTAAAGCCTCATCTTTAGAGAGTTTTTTAATTTCTTGTTTTTTCATTTAAGCAAACCTCTTAATTGTTTTAGTCTTAATAGGAAGTTTGGCAGAAGCTTTATATAATGCCTCTTTTGCTATTTGCTCAGAAACACCATCAACTTCAAATAAAATTCTACCTGGTTTTACTCTACATGCATAAAATTCAGGTGAGCCTTTTCCTTTTCCCATACGCACTTCAATAGGTTTTTTTGAGACTGGTATATTTGGAAAAATTCTAGTCCAAACTCTTCCTTGTCTTTTCATGTGTCTAGTCAATGCAACTCTTGCTGCCTCAATTTGTTTTCCAGTAACTCTTTCTGGTGACAATGCTTTTAAAGCATAAGCACCATAATTTATGAAATTTGCTCTAGAAGCTGTTCCATGAATTCTTCCTTTATGTGCTTTACGCCATTTTGTTCTTACTGGTTGCAACATTAATCTTTTCCTTCTTTTGGTGTTACTTTGTTTGTTTCTTGACTAAATTCTTTAGCAAAGACCTCCCCTTTATAAATCCAAACTTTTATTCCTATAATTCCATAAGTCGTTAGTGCTTCGGCTTCTGCATAATCAATATCAGCTCTCAATGTATGTGATGGGATACTTCCATCTCTTAACCATTCTGTCCTTGCAATTTCATTTCCGCCCAGTCTACCACTGATCGAAACTTTTATACCCTTAGCTCCTAATCTTAAACATGATTGCATAGCTCTTTTCATTGCTCTTCTGTAAGAAATTCTTTTAACTAATTGTTGAGCAATATTTTCTGCAACTAAATATGAGTTTGTCTCTGGTTTTTTAACCTCTTTAATATTTAATGATACTTCATTAGTTGTAAATTTTGATAAATTATTTTTAATTTTGTCGATATCACTTCCCTTTTTACCAATTACAAAACCAGGTCTAGAGGTATAAATAGTTACATAGCATTTGTTCGAAGTTCTTTCTATCATCACTTTGGAAACACCTGAATTAATTACATTCTTTTTAATATATTCACGAATTTTAAAGTCCTCTATTAAATAATTACCAAAATCTTTCTTTTTAGCATACCAAACAGAGTCCCATCCTCTATTTACACCTAATCTAAAACCAACTGGATTAACCTTTTGTCCCATGACTCTCCATTTTTTGTTGTTCTGATAAAATAATAGTTACACTAGAATAAGGTTTTAATATTGGTGCAGCTCTGCCTTTTGCTCTAGGTCTAAATCTTTTCATTATAATTTTTTTTCCACAGTAAGCTTCTTTAACAATTAATTTATCAATATCATATTGAAAATTATTTTCTGCATTAGCTACAGCTGAATTAATTGTTTTCCTTATATCTTTTGTAATTCTTTTTTCAGAAAATTGTAAATCTCTTATTGCAATATCAACTTTTTTTCCAACAATACCCTTTAAAATTGGATTTAGTTTTCTAACACTCGATCTAATATTATTATTTATCGATTTAACTGTTTTTTCTTTTTTTTTATCAATTTTTTTCTTTTTACTCATAATTATTTTTTATCTGTAGCTTCCGCAGGTTTTGCCTTTTTGTCTGCTGGTGTATGACCAAAAAATGTTCTTGTTGGTGCAAACTCACCTAATTTATGCCCAACCATGTCTTCCGAGATAGTAATTGGTATAAATTTTTTACCATTATAAATTAAAAAACTTACTCCAACAAAGTCAGGAATTATTGTAGACTTTCTCGACCAGGTTTTAATTGGTATTTTTTTTGGGTCAGTTTTATATTTATCAACTTTTTTCATTAAGCTTTCTTCAACAAAAGGTCCTTTCCAAACTGCTCTAGCCATTATTTAGTATCCTTCCTTTTGTTTCTTCTTTTAACAATAAATTTATCTGTTCTCTTATTGTCTCTAGTTTTCAAACCTTTTGCTGACTGACCAGTAGGGGATACTGGATGTCTACCACCAGCAGTTTTACCTTCTCCACCACCATGAGGGTGATCAACAGGATTTTTAACTACTCCTCTTGTGTGAGGTCTTCTTCCTAACCATCTTGATCTACCCGCTTTACCAATTTTTATGTTTTTTTGATCTGGATTACTCAATACTCCTATTGTAGCTAATGACCTAGAGTCAATTTTTCTAACTTCGCCAGAAGCCAATTTTATTAAACTGTAATTACCGTCTAACCCACTTATTGTTACAGAAGCTCCTGCAGATCTAGCAATCTTACCACCTGCACCAGGTTGAATTTCAACATTATGAATATTAATCCCTACAGGAATATCTTGTAAGGGCATACAATTTCCTATTTTAATTTCTTTTTTTGATCCATTTTCTACTTTATCGCCAACCTTTATTTTTTGAGGAGCCAAATAATAAGCATGAGAATTATCAGAAAATTTAACTAACATTATGTAACAAGATCTATTTGGATCATATTCAATTCTTTCAACAGAAGCGGCCATATCAAATTTTTTTCTGTAAAAATCAACGTGTCTGTACATTTTTTTATGTCCTCCAGCTCTATTTATAGAAGTTATACGCCCATAATTATTTCTACCCTTCATAGAATTTTTAGGTGAAACCAAAGACTTAAATGGTTTCCCCTTCCAAAGTCCTGTTCTATCAACAAGAATTGTTCCTCTTGTGGATTTTGTGTAAGGTTTAAATGTTTTTAATGCCATATTAAATTCCTGTAGTTAGATCAATACTTTGACCCTTTTTAAGAGTTATAATTGCTTTTTTATAACCTGAAACTTTTACTTTTCTTCCTCTTGTTAATTTAGTTCTATTTTGTTTATTTATAATATTTATCTTAGTCACATTTACTTTAAATATTTTTTCTATATTAGATTTTAAATTTTTTTTGTTAGCATTCGTTGGTACTTTAAAAACAATTTTATTTTGTTCTGATAAATTGGTTGATTTTTCAGTGACAAAAGGAGATATAATTTTATCGTATAAATGTATCTTGTTCATTATGAGTATCTCTTTTCTAATTCTTTTATTGAACTTTCAGTAAAAACAATTTTTTTAAATTTAACAATGTCAAAAGCACTAAAATGATTAATATCTGTTACTTTAATATTTGGGATATTTCTTATGGATTTTTCAATTTTGTTTTTAGACACTTTATCTAAAATAATTAGAGAATTTGATAATTCGAATTTCTTAACAATTAAACTCATATCTTTTGTTTTTTTTATTTCATTACTAAAGTCACTAAATACTAAAAGATTTTTGTTTAAATTTTTTTCGCTTATAAGAGATGTGATGCTATTTCTTTTTTCACTTTTGTTTAATTTTCTTTTTTTATAAGAAAGTTCCCCTTTTGGACCATGGGCTATACCACCACCTACAAATATTGGTGCTTTTCTACTTGCATGTCTTGCATTACCAGTTCCTTTTTGAGCATATATTTTTGAAGTAGGCCCAGAGACTTCATTTTGTTGTTTGGTCTTAGCATGTCTACCTTTATAATTTGCATTAGTTTTATATAAAACATTGCTAACCAATTTATTATTAATCTTAGCTGAAAATATTTTATCTAAAACCTCTATAGATCCTTTTTTGCCATCTAAATTTAATTTATCAATCTTCATTATTTTTTCTTTTTATCTGGTGTTTTTTTAGCTTCTTCAGCAATTTTAATTTTTTCTTGGATTGTTTTTTTTTGAATATTTTTAACCGACTGTTTTACAAGTATTTCTGAATTTTTTGAACCTGGTATTGAACCTTTTAAATAAAGTAGCTCATTTTCTAAATCTGTTTTGATAATTTCAATATTTTGCATAGTTCGTAATTTGTCACCCATGTGACCTGCCATTTTTTTTCCTTTAAAAACTTTTCCTGGATCTTGTCTTTGTCCAGTAGAACCATGAGATCTATGAGAAATGGAAACTCCGTGTGTAGCTCTTAATCCTCCAAAATTATGTCTTTTCATTGCCCCAGCAAAACCTTTACCTATAGTTTTTGATTTTGTATCAACAAATTTTATATCCTTAAATATTTCTAATCCAAATTCATTGCCCTCTTTATAAAGTTCTGTGTCCATTACTCTATATTCTTTTAATTTTTTTTTTGCTTCTGTATTTTTTTTTGCAAAGTAGCCTTTCATTGCTTTTGTTAGTTTTGAATTTTTAATTTTTCCATAGCCAAGTTGGACTGCTTTATAACCTCTATTTTTTTCATCTATAACTTGGATAACTCTAGCTTTTTCCATTTTTAATACTGTCACAGGAACTAATTGACCTGATTTATAAAACTCCCTAGTCATACCAATTTTTTTTCCAATTAAAGCTATTTCACTCATAATAATTATATCTTAATCTCCACATCTACACCTGAGGCTAAATCTAATTTCATTAAAGCTTCTACTGTTTGTGGTGTTGGTTCAATAATATCAATTAATCTTTTATGAGTTCTTGATTCAAATTGTTCTCTGCTTTTTTTATCTATGTGAGGGGATCTTAAAACTGTATATCTTTCAATTCTAGTTGGTAAAGGTATTGGACCTTTTATAGTTGCACCTGTTCTTTTTACTGTATTTACGATTTCTTCAGTTGATGCGTCTAAAATTTTGTTATCGTAAGCTCTAAGTTTAATTCTTATATTTTGTTTTTCCATATTATCCTGCAATCTTTTTTGTTACCTCATCTTGAACATTTTGAGGAACTTTTGAATAATGATCAAAGAACATTGAATATTGAGCTCTACCTTGTGACATTGATCTTAAACTGTTTATATAACCAAACATATTTGCAAGAGGAACCATTGCTGTAATAACTGTAGCATTACCTCTTTGTTCTTGAGTGCTTATTTGGCCTCTTCTACTATTGAGATCACCTATAACATCACCCATATAATCTTCTGGTGTTACTACTTCTACTCTCATTACTGGCTCTAATAATTTTAAAGTACCTTTTGTACATGCTTCTTTAAAGCATGCTCTACTTGCCAATTCAAAAGCTAAAACACTGGAGTCAACATCGTGATGTAATCCATCTAAAATTGTAACTTTATAATCGATCATTGGAAATCCAGCTAAAATTCCACCATCTGAAACTGTTTCAATGCCTTTTTCAACTCCAGGAATAAATTCTTTCGGAATAGCTCCACCTTTAATTTTACTTTCAACAGATCTTCCAGCGCCTGGTTCTTGAGGTTCAACTAATAATTTAACTTTAGCAAATTGACCAGCACCACCACTTTGTTTTTTATGTGTATACTCAACTTCAGATGCATTTTCTAATGTTTCTCTGTATGCAACTTGTGGAGCTCCAACATTTGCTTCAACTTTGAATTCTCTTTTCATTCGGTCAACAATTATATCTAAATGAAGTTCGCCCATACCTTTAATAATTGTTTGGCCAGATTCTTCATCAGAGGTTACTCTAAATGAAGGATCCTCTTTTGCTAATCTACCAAGTGCTTCACCCATTTTTTCCTGGTCAGCTTTTGTTTTTGGCTCAACAGCAATTTCAATCACTGGATCTGGAAATTCCATTGGTTCAAGAAGAACTGCATTTTCTTTATCACATAGAGTATGGCCGGTAATTGTATTTTTTAAACCAGCTAAAGCAACTATATCACCAGCATTTGCTTCTTTAATATCTTCTCTGGAGTTTGCATGCATTAAAAGCATTCTTCCAACTCTTTCTTCTTTTTCTTTAGAAGAGTTGTATACAGCTGTTCCAGTTTTAATTGTTCCAGAATATATTCTTATAAAGGTTAAAGAGCCAACAAATGGATCATTAGCAACTTTGAATGCTAAGGCTGAAAATGGGACACTATCATCAAATTTCATTTCTAATTCGTCTTCACTACCTAATTTTGTGCCTTTAATTGAACCAATATCAACTGGGCTTGGTAAGTAATTTACTACAGCATCAAGTAAAGGTTGAACACCTTTGTTCTTAAAAGCTGAGCCAGTCAAAACTGGAACAAAACTAAAATCTAAGGTACCTTTTCTAATACACTTTATTAAATCTTCTTCTTTAATTTCATCGCCATTTAAATAAGACTCCATGAGTTTTTCATCTTGTTCAACAGCCATTTCTACTAATTCAGTTCTATATTTTTGAGATATTTCTTTTAAATCATCAGGTATTTCTTTGTATTCCCATTCAGCACCTAAAGCTTCATTTTTCCATACTTGAGCTTTCATTTTAACTAGATCTACAACTCCAGTTAAAGAGGCTTCTATGCCTATAGGAACTTGAATTACTAGTGGTTTTGCACCCAATCTATCTCTTATCATGTCTACACATCTAAAAAAATCTGCACCTGTTCTATCAAGTTTGTTTACAAAACAAATTCTTGGTACTTTATATTTATCTGCTTGTCTCCAAACAGTTTCTGATTGCGGTTCTACACCAGCAACACCATCAAAAACAGCAACAGCGCCATCAAGTACTTTTAGAGATCTTTCCACTTCAATTGTAAAATCTACATGTCCTGGAGTGTCTATAATATTTATTCGATGATCTTGCCAAAAACAAGTTGTAGCTGCTGAAGTAATCGTAATGCCTCTTTCTTGTTCTTGTTCCATCCAATCCATCGTCGCAGCACCATCATGTACTTCACCAATCTTGTGACTTTTACCCGTATAATACAGAACTCTTTCTGTAGTAGTTGTTTTACCGGCATCAATGTGAGCCATTATACCAATGTTTCTGTATTTATCTAATGTATGAGTTCTAGCCATGATTTTTTACCATCTAAAATGTGCAAAGGCCTTATTGGACTCTGCCATTTTGTGCACATCCTCTCTTTTCTTTACTGCTGAACCTTTTTTTTCATAAGCGTCATAAAGTTCATTAAATATTTTATCTGACATATGTTTGTCTTTTCTTTTTCTAGCTGACTCAACTAACCATCTAATAGCTAAAGCTTGTGCTCTTTTACTTTTTACCTCAACAGGAACTTGATAAGTTGCACCACCCACTCTTCTTGATCTTACTTCAACAGTGGGTTTTATATTGTTTATAGCCTCATTAAAAACGTTAATAGGTTCATCTTTTGATTTAGATTTAATCTTTTCTATTGCATCATAAACTATTTTAGCGGCAACACCTCTTTTTCCATCATACATTATATTATTTATTAGTTTAGGAATTATCGTTGAATTAAACTTAGGGTCTGGAACAACAGTTTTTTTTGGTTGAGTTTTTTTTCTAGACATAAATATTATTTACCTTTTTTTGTTCCGTATAAAGATCTTCTTTTTTTTCTGTTTGCAACACCTTGTGTGTCTAAGTTACCCCTTAAGATATGATATCTTACTCCAGGTAAATCTTTTACCCGACCACCTCTAATTAAAACTACTGAGTGTTCTTGTAAATTATGTCCTTCACCTGGAATATAAGCTGTGACTTCGAATCCATTGGATAATCTTACTCTAGCAACTTTTCTCAATGCTGAATTTGGTTTCTTTGGAGTAGTAGTGTAAACTTTTACACAAACACCTCTTTTCAAAGGTTGTTTTTGTAATGCAGGAACTTTATTCCTATTTATTTGTTTAGCTCTTTTTTTTTTCAACAATTGGTTAATCGTAGGCATAAAATTTTTTTATTAATAATTATATTTTTGAGTGAAATAACTGACAGGTTATTTGTGGCAGCGTTTAGCACGTTAAAGTAGTACTACATTCCAACCAAAAACATCGCCAAAATACTAATTAATTTGACTTTGTCAAACCAAAAACTGGTTAAAATCAGTCTTTTTTTATTGATTTATAGGAGTTTCTGAAGCCTCAATCTTTTCTTGTTCTGACAAGAATTTATTATCGTCTTCTATAGCTTTTTTGTTCCATTTGTTTTTAATATTTCCAGTTCCAGCTGGAACAAGTCTACCTACAATTACGTTTTCTTTTAAACCACTAAGAGGATCAATTTTACCTTTTATTGCAGCATCTGTTAAAACTCTTGTGGTTTCTTGGAATGATGCCGCGGAAATAAAAGACTCTGTTTGTAATGATGCCTTTGTTATACCCATTAAGACTCTTTCACCTACAGCTAAGCTTTTACCCTCATTTTTGAGTTTTTCGTTTTCGTTTTCAAATTTTATTTTGTCAACTATTTCACCAGGTAAATAAGAAGAATCTCCAGAGGATTTTACTTCTATTTTTTTAAGCATTTGTCTCAAAATTGTTTCAATATGTTTATCATTAATTATTACTCCTTGCAGTCTATAAACTTCTTGAACTTGGTTAACAAAATATTCTGTAAGATCTTTGATACCTAAAATTCTAAGGATATCATGAGGTAACGGCTGACCATCTAATAAATATTCACCTTTTTTAATTTTTTCACCTTGATTAAAATTAATATGTTTCCCTTTTGGAATTAAATAATTTGATGGTTCTGCACCATCTTCTGGTACTATTGAAACTCTTTGTTTTCCTCTAACCTCCTTACCAAAAACAACTTGACCATCATTTTCAGCTATGATTGCACTATCTTTGGCTTTTCTTGCTTCAAATAATTCTGCCACTCTTGGTAGACCACCAGTTATATCTTTAGTTTTTGTCGTTTCTTTGGGAAGTCTAGCTATTACATCTCCAGCAAAAACTTTTTGTCCATCTTTTATTGATAAAATTGAGTCTGGAACTAAATAGTACCTCGCTTCATTATCGTCAGCTTTTTTAATAACATTTCCTTTTTCATCTCTCAAAGTTATTCTTGGTTTTAAATCAGAATTTTTTGATTGTGATCTCCAATCTACAACAGATTTTGATGAAATTCCTGTTGCATCGTCTGTAGTTTCTTGAATTGATATACCATCTATTAAATCAACAAAGCTTGCTGTACCACTTTTTTCTGCAATAACTGGTGTAGTATAAGGATCCCATTCACAAATTTTTGTATTTGCTTTTATCTTATCTCCATTATTAAAGAATAATTTAGATCCATACGCAACTTTGTATACGGCAATTTGAACTCCATTATCATCTTCTATAGAAAGCTGAGTATTTCTTCCCATTACAATTAAATTCTTTTTGGAATCTTCAAGAATATTTGAATTTAAAATTTTTAATGTTCCGTCACTTTTGCTAATAATTTGTGAATCTTGTTTTACTGACGCTGTACCACCAACGTGGAAAGTTCTCATAGTTAATTGTGTTCCTGGTTCCCCAATTGATTGCGCTGAGATCATTCCAATCGCCTCACCAACGTGCACCATTTTACCTCTAGAAAGATCTCTTCCATAACAAGTGGCACAGACACCTTCCTTAGAGCTACATGTCATTACAGAATAAACTTTGATAGATTTTACACCTGCAGCATCAATCTTATCACATCCACCTTCATCAATCATTTCAGATTTTTTTATTACAATTTCTCCACTTATTGGATTTTTTACATCCGCAGCCGTTACTCTTCCTAAAGCTCTTTCAGATAAACTTACAACTACATTTCCTCCCTCTAAAATTTCAGAAAGTTCTATAAATCCAGGATTATCACATTGTACTTTGGTAATAGTTAAGTCTTGAGCAACATCACATAGTCTTCTAGTCAAATAACCTGAACTAGCAGTTTTAAGTGCAGTATCAGCAAGTCCTTTTCTTGCACCATGAGTAGAGTTAAAATACTCAAGTGCTGTTAAGCCTTCCTTAAAATTAGATATAATTGGACTTTCAATAATTTCTCCAGATGGTTTAGCAATCAACCCTCTCATACCTGCTAATTGTTTCATTTGAGCTGCAGATCCTCTAGCCCCACTATCAGCCATCATAAATACTGAATTGATCTTCAATCCTTCAGATGTTTTCTCTGTAGCAGAAATTCCCTTCATCATTTCACCAGCAACCTTGTCTGTACATTTAGACCATGCATCAACCACTTTATTATATTTTTCACCTCTAGTAATCAAACCCTCTGAATATTGAGTCTCATAATCAGCTATAAGTTTTTTAGTATCATCAATTAATTTTGTTTTATTTTCTGGTATTACTAAATCATCTTTTCCAAATGATATTCCAGCTTTAAATGCGTGTTTAAAACCTAAATCTTTTAATTTATCACAAAAAATAACAGTAGTTTTTTGTCCGCAAAATCTAAATACATAATCTATTATTTCTGAAACAGTTTTTTTAGGTAAAAGTCTATCAATCAATGAAAAATTAATATTTTTATTTTTTGGTAACAAATTTGCTAATAGAAATCTGCCTGCTGTTGAAGTATATTTTTCAAATTTTTTATTTCCATTCTCATCGACTGTTTCAAATCTTGATATTATTGTACTATGAACTTTTATTTGATCTGAGGATAATGCGAATTCAATTTGATCAGCATCTAAAAAATATCCTAATGGTTTGTCAGAAATAGGTTCTTGAGATAAATAATATATTCCTAAAATCATATCTTGGCTGGGAACAATTATAGGTTTTCCATTTGATGGAGATAAAATATTATTAGTGGACAACATTAAAATTCTTGCCTCTAATTGAGCTTCTAAACTTAAAGGAACATGAACAGCCATTTGGTCACCATCAAAGTCAGCATTAAATGCAGCACAAGTTAATGGGTGTAATTCTATAGCATCACCTTCGATTAACTTTGGCTCAAATGCCTGAACACCTAATCTGTGAAGTGTTGGTGCTCTATTCAATAATACTGGATGTTCCCTTACTATTAACTCTAAGGCGTCCCAAACAGCGTTTGTTTCCTTTTCTACTAATTTTTTTGCTTGTTTAATAGTTGAGGCTAAACCTAATTTATTTAATCTTGCATATAAAAAAGGTTTAAAAAGTTCTAATGCCATTTTTTTTGGCAAACCACATTCATGAAGTTTTAAATCAGGACCAACTACAATCACAGATCGACCTGAATAATCAACTCTTTTACCAAGTAAATTCTGTCTAAATCTTCCTTGTTTTCCTTTAAGCATTTCAGCTAAAGATTTTAATGGTCTTTTTCCTGTTCCAGTAATTACTCTCCCTCTTCTGCCATTATCAAATAAAGCATCAACAGACTCTTGCAGCATTCGTTTTTCATTTCTAACAATTATGTCTGGAGCTTTAAGGTCCATTAATCTTTTTAATCGATTGTTTCTATTTATAACTCTTCGATATAAATCATTTAAATCTGATGTAGCAAATCTTCCTCCATCTAAGGGTACTAATGGTCTCAACTCAGGTGGTATGACAGGGACAACTGTTAAAATCATCCATTCTGGTTTTTGACCTGTTTCAATAAATGACTCTATTAATTTTAGTCTTTTAATAGCTCTTTCTTCATTAACTTTTGACTTGGTTTCTTTGATATAATTAATTAAATTTTTTCTCTCTAAATCAAGATCTAAATTCTTCAACATTTCCAACACTGCTTCTGCACCAATACCTGCAGTAAAAGCTTCTTCTCCAAATTCATCCTGATATTTAGCTAGTTCTTCTTCATTTAAAAGTTGGTTTTTTTGAAGTCCAGTAAGTCCTGGTTCAATAACAATAAAATTCTCAAAATACAAAACTCTTTCTATTTCTTTAAGTTTCATATCTACTGTTAAAGCTATTCTACTTGGTAGGGATTTTAAAAACCAAATGTGAGCAACTGGTGTAGCAAGATTTATGTGACCCATTCTTTCACGTCTAACGTTTGATTTAGTTACTTCTACTCCACATTTTTCACAAATAATCCCTCTAAATTTCATCCGTTTGTATTTACCACACAAACATTCATAGTCTTTTATTGGACCAAATATTCTTGCACAAAAAAGGCCATCTTTTTCTGGTCTAAAAGTCCTATAATTAATTGTTTCAGGTTTTTTAATCTCCCCATAAGTCCAAGATTTAATTTTCTCAGGGCTAGCTAATGAAATTTTAATACTATTAAAATTTTGCGCTTCAGATATTTCTGAATTTTTAAATAAATCTGTTAATTCTTTTTTCATATTTAGTTAAGCTCCACATTCAGTGCTAGTGATTTTATCTCTTTAACAAGAACGTTAAATGACTCAGGAATTCCTGACTCAAAATTTTCTTCTCCCTTAACAATTGTTTCATAAACTTTTACTCGACCAGCTACATCGTCTGATTTTACAGTTAAGATTTCTTGTAAAGTGTAAGATGCACCATAAGCTTCTAAAGCCCAAACTTCCATCTCACCAAATCTTTGACCACCTAATTGTGCTTTTCCTCCAAGTGGCTGTTGAGTAACTAAGCTATAAGGGCCAGTAGATCTTGCATGTATCTTATCTTCAACAAGATGATGAAGCTTCAACATATAAATAATTCCAACTGTTACAGGTCTATCAAATTTTTCTCCAGTTCTTCCATCCCATAAAAAAGTTTGTCCAGAACCTGGAAGATTTGCTAATTTTAACATTTCTGTAACATTGGCTTCCTTAGCTCCATCAAATACTGGTGTGGACATAGCTATACCGTTTTGAAGGTTCTCACATAGGTCTCTAAATTCAGTTTTTGATAATTTTTCTACTTTGTCACCAAAAATCTCCTCGCCATATACTGATTTTAAAAATTTACTAATTTTTTCTGTTTTTTCTATTTTTTTATTATTCTCATTAATCAATTTTTTAACTTCTTCTCCAAATTCTTTACATGCCCAACCTAAATGAGTTTCTAAAATTTGACCTACATTCATTCTACTTGGAACACCTAATGGATTTAAAACTATATCTACTGGTCTACCATCTTCTCTGTATGGCATATCCTCAACTGGAACAATTTTACTAACTACTCCTTTGTTTCCATGTCGACCTGACATTTTATCACCAGGTCTCAATCTTCTTTTAATAGCAACAAAAACTTTAACCATTTTCATAACGCTTGGTAATAAATCATCACCACTTCTTATTTTGAGAACCTTATCCTCAAATCTTTCTGTAATGTCTTGTTTTGCCTTATTATATTGATCTTTAAGTTGCTCAAAATCTGCTTCATTTTTGTTATTACCTGAAGAAAGTTTAAATACATCGTTAATACTTAATTTATTAATAACTTCAAAATCTAATTTTGTACCAACATCTATATCTTTTATTTTTTTACTTAAGGATGTACCTGAAAGAATTTGTGATGCTCTTTGTTTGATACTTCTTTCTAAAATTTCTTCCTCAACAATTTTATCTTGTTGAACTTCATCGATTTCAGCTCTTTCAATAGTAATTGATCTTTCATCTTTTTCGATACCGTGTCTATTAAAAACTCTCACATCTACAACTGTCCCACTACTTCCTCTCGACATTCTTAAAGAGGTATCAGTAACATCTATTGCTTTTTCACCAAAAATAGATCTCAATAATTTTTCTTCTGGCCCAGAAGCTGAATCTCCTTTAGGTGTTACTTTGCCAACTAAAATATCACCTGCGTTTACTTCTGCTCCAATATAAACAATTCCAGACTCATCTAAGTTTTTTAAAGCTTCTTCATTTACATTTGGAATATCTCTTGTAATTTCCTCTTCGCCAAGTTTAGTATCTCTTGCCATAATTTCATACTCAACTATATGAACAGATGTAAATACATCATCAGTTACACATCTTTCTGAAATAAGAATTGAATCTTCAAAATTATAACCTTGCCAAGGCATAAAGGCTACAGTTACATTTTTACCTAGCGCAAGTTCACCAAGTTTTGTGGATGGTCCATCAGCAATAATGTCTCCTGTTTTTACTTTATCACCAACTCTAACTAAAGGTTTTTGATTTATACAAGTATTCTGATTAGATCTTTTAAATTTTTGTAAATTATAAATATCAACACCAGATTTTGAAAAATCAGTTTCCTCAGTTGCTTTAATAACAATTCTTTTACCATCAATTTTATCAACAACCCCATCTCTTTTAGCAACTATTGTTACACCTGAATCTAGAGCTACGTCGCTTTCAATACCTGTTCCTACCAGTGGAGATTCTGGCTTTAATAAAGGAACTGCTTGTCTCATCATATTTGAACCCATAAGTGCTCTGTTTGCATCATCATTTTCTAAAAAAGGAATAAGTGAAGCTGCAACAGAAACTAACTGTTTAGGCGAAACGTCGATATAATCTATGGTTTCTGGCTTAGCTAAAAGAAAGTTTAAATTCTGTCTACAAGAAACAAGTTCCTCTATAATCTTATTATTCTTATCTAATTTGGTGTTAGCCTGAGCAATAGTAAATTTTGTTTCTTCCATCGCTGATAAATATTCAACTTTATCCTGAACTATGCCTTCTTTAACTCTTTTGTATGGACTCTCAATAAAACCGTATTTATTTATCTTTGCGTATGTAGATAAACTATTTATTAAACCAATATTTGGGCCCTCCGGAGTCTCAATCGGACAAATTCTTCCATAATGAGTGGGGTGAACATCTCTTACTTCAAATCCAGCTCTTTCTCTAGTAAGACCACCAGGTCCTAAAGCAGACACCCTTCTCTTGTGTGTGATTTCGGAAAGAGGATTTGTCTGATCCATAAATTGGGATAGCTGAGAGCTTGCAAAAAAGTCTTTCAGTGAAACTGTTAATGGTTTTGCATTAATCAAGTCTTGTGGCATGGCTGACTCTATATCGAGAGTTGTCATTTTCTCTTTTATAGCTCTTTCCATTCTATAAACACCAATTCTAGCTTGATTTTCTACCAATTCTCCTACAGATCTAACTCTTCTATTTCCTAGATGATCAATATCATCAACCTCATCTTTACCATCTCTTAAATCTAACATCTTATGAATTATAGCTATAATATCATCATTTCTTAAAATCGTGATCTTATCCGAACACTCCAAATCTAATCTTGAATTCATTTTCACTCTTCCAACATCTGAAAGGTCGTATCTATCGGAACTAAAAAATAAATTATTGAAAATTTGAGTAGCAATTTCAATTGTAGGAGGTTCACCAGGTCTTAACATTTTATAAATTTCTGTGATCGCTTCATCTTTAGTGTTGTTTTTGTCATTCAACAAAGTTGTAAGTAAATATGGACCTTTATTTATTGAGTTGGTTATAGAAATTTCTAGAGTATTTATTTTTGCTTCTAAAATTTGTTGTATTATTGTATCATTAATTTCAGTACCAATCTTAAAGATACCACCTTCTTCATCATTTACTTTTACATCTTTATGTAAAAACTTTCCAAATAGTGACTCTTTTGAAACTAAAATATCTTTTAGTCCATCATTTGATAATTTTTTAGCATTCAAATAATTTATTTTATCTCCAAGATTTATTACAACTTTTCCAGATTTTGCATCTATAACTTCTTCTGAGAAGTTTTTTGCCTTATAGTTTTCAGGGTTAAATCTTGTTTTCCATTTACTAGTTTTTGAATCAAAAATGAATTGTTCACTATCATAAAATTCATTCACTATTTCAGATTTTGTAAATCCTAAAGCAAGTAAAAGTGTTGAAGCAAAAATTTTCTTTTTTCTATCAATCTTAAAGTATAAAAAGTCTTTGACATCATATTCAAAATCTAACCAAGATCCTCTATTTGGTATTACTCTGCAGTTAAATAATAATTTCCCACTTGCATGCGTCTTTCCTTTATCGTGATCAAAAAAAACACCCGGACTTCTATGCATTTGATTTACCACAACTCTTTGAACACCATTTGTAATGAATGTACCACTATTTGTCATCATGGGTACTTCACCCATATAAACTTCTTGTTCTTTTGCGGATAAAATATCTTTTGTATTGTTTTCTTGATCTATTTCGTAAACTACTAATCTTAAAGTGCATTTTAAAGCTGATGAGTAAGTTAAACCTCTCGCAATACATTCCTCTACATCGAATTTTGGTTTATCCAATCTATAAGAAACATATTCTAGTGTTGCTTTGTCGTTTAAATCTTCAATGGGAAATATACTTTTAAATACTCTATCAAAACCTTTGGTTAAATCTTCAGAGCCTATATTAAAATCTGTTAATTCTTTATAGGAGTTTTTTTGAACCTCAATTAAATTTGGTATAGATAAACTTTCTTTTAGTTTACCAAAACTTTTTCTAATATTTTTCTTTTCAGTAAAAGATATTTGCATCAATGTTTAAATACTGATTAGTGTTAATCAGTAGTTAAAAAAATCCTTTTTAAATTTATTTAAGTTCTACTTTTGCGCCTGCAGCTTCTAATTTAGCTTTAATTTCTTCAGCTTCTTTTTTAGGTACACCAGCTTTTACTTCTTTTGGTGCTCCTTCAACTAAATCTTTTGCTTCTTTTAATCCAAGTGAAGTAGCCGCTCTTACTTCTTTAATAACGTTAATTTTTTTATCACCAGCAGATACTAGCATGATTGAGAAATCATCTTTATCTTCAGCCGCTGCTGCACCGCCAGCTGCTGCTGGAGCTGCTGCTGCCATTGGAGTTACTCCCCATTTTTCCTCTAGTTGTTTTGAAAGATCTGCTGCTTCTGCAACAGTCAGTTTTGATAAATCGTCGATAATTTTATTTAGGTCAGGCATATGTACTACTCTTTGGGTTGTGTTTCAGAATTTTCTGGGGGTAAACTACTCATTTTTTCCGATCGTGCAAGTAAAATACTCACCAATTTTGAAGCAGAAGCATTCAAAATACCCACAATATTAGCTCTAGCTTCATCTAAAGTAGGCAAATTTGCTACATTCATTACTCCGGCTTGATCTAAAACTTCATTGTCCATTATTCCACCAATTAATTTTAGATTTTCATTATCTTTTGCAAATTTTGATAAGATTCGAGCTGACATTATCGCATCCTCACCAAAAGCAACTGCGGTCGGCCCAGTAAAAAGATTTGATAAATCTTTACATTTAGTTTTTTCCAGAGCTAATTTTGTAATTCTATTTTTTGTAATTTTAAAAACAATTCCATGCTCTCTCATTTTTGATCTTAATTCATCTAACTGAGGCATAGTTAATCCTTGATAATGAGTCACCATTATAGCTTTACTATTCTCAAATTGAGAACTCATTTCTGAGATATAATTTTTCTTTTGCTCTTTATTCATCATAAATTAAATATTTTTACCTAATTTTATTTTATAAGAAACACCCATTGAAGATGTAATAAAAGATGACTTAATCAAATCACCTTTTAAGGTATTGTTAGATTTTTCCTTCTCTAAAGTTTCTAAAATAGCATTATAATTTTTCATTATTAGTTCGTCTTTAAAAGATTTTTTTCCAATACTAACTCCAATATTTCCATCTTTATCATTTCTAATTTCTGCTTGTCCTGATTTGGCATCAGAAACGGCTTTTTTTAAATCTTCTGTAACAGAACCTAATTTTGGATTAGGCATTAAACCTTTAGGGCCCAATATTTTACCAAGCTTTGATAATTTAATCATCATTGATGGAGTGCAAATTAATTTTTCAAAATTTAATTCACCAGCTTTTATTTTTTCAACAAAATCATCATTACCAACAATATCAGCTCCTGCACTTTTAGCTTCAGCAGATTTTGCTTCTTCACAAACAACTGCTACTTTTACTTTTTTACCTGTGCCACCTGGTAAATTCACAACAGTTCGGATATTTATTTCACCTTTTTTTTGTTTATTATTTATTTGAAAACTTAAATCGATTGACTCATCAAATTTTGTAGTACAATTTTTTTTAACTTCGGGAATTAATTTTTCAATCAATTCTGCCGAAAGCTCTGATGTATTTTCTGGTAATTTCTTAAATCTTTTTGAGCTCATTATTCTTTAACCTCGATTCCCATTGATCTTGCTGATCCAGAAATAATCTTTACAGCTTGATCTAAATCTATAGCATTTAAATCGTTCATTTTTTGTTTAGCAATTTCTTCAGCTTGTTTTTTTGTTATTGATGCCACAATGTTTCTGCCCGGTTCTTTTGAGCCACTCTTTAACTTAGCTGCCTCTCTAATAAAAAAAGATGCTGGTGGTGATTTAATTTTAAAATCAAATTTTTTATCTTTGTAAACTGTGATCTCTACAGGAACTGGTTTGCCAGCCAAAGATTTTGTCTTATCATTAAATGCTTTACAAAATTCCATTATATTTACACCACGTTGTCCCAATGCAGGTCCGACTGGTGGTGCAGGATTGGCTTGACCACCTTTAATTTGTAATTTTATAAATCCACTTATTTCTTTTTTTGCAGCCATTAACTTACCTTTTCAACTTGATTATATTCCAAATCTACCGGAGTTGGTCTTCCAAATATAGAAACAGAGACCTTAAGTCTAGATTTTTCTTCATCAATTTCCTCTACCATTCCACTAAATGAAGCAAATGGTCCATCTACAACTTGGATTTTTTCACCAACGCTGTATTCTATACCAGATTTTGGCTGAGCTACACCATCTTTTATTTGGCCTAAAATTTTTTCAATTTCTTTATCAGACACAGGTACTGGCATTCCTTTAGTACCTAAAAAACCACTAACCCTCTTTATATTTTTAATCATATGGTAAATACTATTATCCATTTCACTTTTAATTAAGACATAACCTGGAAAATATTTTTTTTTTCTTTGTATTCTTTTGCCTCTTTTAACCTCTGTCACATCATGTGTTGGAACGATTATCTCTTCAAACTTGTCAGAAATCTTTGCTTTATCGGCTTCTTCTTTTATCAAACCAGCCACTTTATTTTCAAAACTTGAATGAGATTGAACTATATACCAATTTTTCATTATATACTGACCTTGAGAAGAATTTCTAAAAAGAACTTAAGGACCTGATCTAGTAAAAGAAAAAATAATGACATTACTAAAGCCATTATAAAAACCATTAAAGCTCCTTGTAAAGTTTCTTTACCAGTAGGCCATGACACTTTAAAAGCTTCTTGTTTAACTTCTTGTATAAATTTAATCGGGTTTTTCATTTCTATTTTTATTAAATTATAGTTAATTGGCAGGAGCGGAGGGACTCGAACCCTCAGCCTCCGGTTTTGGAGACCGGCGCTCTACCAATTGAGCTACACTCCTATATAGAGCTTACTCTATAATTTTAGTTACTACTCCAGCTCCAACAGTTCTTCCACCTTCACGAATTGCAAAATTTAATTTTTCTGACATCGCAATTGGTGTTATTAACTTAACAGTAAATTTTGCATCATCACCTGG
This sequence comes from uncultured Pelagibacteraceae bacterium, assembly GCA_902514695.1. Taxonomy (GTDB): domain Bacteria; phylum Pseudomonadota; class Alphaproteobacteria; order Pelagibacterales; family Pelagibacteraceae; genus Pelagibacter. The sequence continues at coordinate 4,817 of CABXRR010000011.1, read as the reverse complement.
CATAACCATCTCTGTACCAGCTGGCAATTCAACTTCTCCTGTAACATCTGTTGTTCTAAAATAAAACTGTGGTCTATACTTTGTAAAGAATGGTGTATGTCTTCCACCTTCTTCTTTTTTCAAAACATAAGCTTGAGCTTCAAATTTAGTATGTGGTGTTACTGAACCAGGCTTACACAAAACTTGACCTCTTTCAATATCAGTTCTTTCAACACCTCTTAAAAGTACACCCACGTTATCTCCAGCTTCACCTGAGTCTAAAAGTTTTCTAAACATTTCAACACCAGTACAAACGGATTTTTTAGTATCTCTAATACCAACAATCTCTATTTCATCTCCAGTTTTAAGTACACCAGACTCAACTCTTCCAGTTGCAACTGTACCTCTTCCTGAAATTGAAAAAACATCTTCAACAGGCATCAAAAAATCTTTATCTTTTGGTCTATCAGGTTGTGGGATAAAAGAGTCTACATTTTTCATTAACTCTAAAATTGAATTTTTTCCAATTTCATCATCTCTTCCTTCAACTGCTGCAAGTGCTGAACCTTTAGCAATTGGAGTTTTATCCCCTGGGAATTTGTATGATGTTAGTAACTCTTTTATTTCTTCTTCAACTAAGTCAATCATTTCTTTATCATCAACTTGATCTACTTTATTTAAGTAAACACAAATTGCCGGTACACCAACTTGTCTTGCCAAAAGAATGTGCTCTCTAGTTTGAGGCATTGGGCCATCAGCAGCATTAACTACTAATATAGCTCCATCCATTTGAGCAGCACCTGTAATCATATTTTTTACATAGTCTGCGTGACCAGGACAATCTACGTGTGCGTAGTGTCTTTTTTCAGTTTCATATTCGACATGCGCAGTTGAAATTGTAATTCCTCTCTCCTTTTCCTCTGGAGCTTTATCAATTTGATCATACGCTACTGCTTGAGCTCCACCAGTTTCAGATAAAACTTTAGTAATCGCAGCTGTTAAAGTTGTTTTACCGTGGTCGACATGACCAATTGTACCAATGTTACAATGCGGTTTATTTCTTACAAATTTTTCTTTTGACATTACTTATATTCCTCACATTTCTTTTTTTTTAATAATTTCTTATCTTGGAGCGGGTAAAGGGAATCGAACCCTTACATCCAGCTTGGAAGGCTAGCGTTCTACCATTGAACTACACCCGCACAACCCCAAGAGTAACACTCCAGTATTGTTTTAGATTTATTGAGTGGTGGAGGGGGAAAGATTCGAACTTTCGAAGACCGAAGTCAACGGGTTTACAGCCCGCCCCATTTGACCGCTCTGGAACCCCTCCTTTTTGGGGAAGTGTCCCCTTGTTCAATAAAGCTTCAAACAACATGCGTTTTATATATTTTTATTGTGCAAATGCAATATGTGATTTAATGGGAAAATATCCAAAAAAACGTGTAAAATTAAGTGAAATTTATGAATAAATCATCTTTTTTCATTGTTGGTCAGCATGCTGTCATTGAAGCATTAAGAAACCCAAAAAGAAAAGTCTTGAGAGTTTTTTTAACAGAGGAAAGTAAAAAAAATATTCACCGTAAAAGCCCAAAAAGAAACCTTTTAAATGATGTCAAAGTCTATTTTAAAACAAAAAAAGAATTAGATAAATATAGTACTAAAGAAAATCTATTGCACCAAGGTTATGTAGCTGAAATTGAACATCTTGAACTTCCACCTCTTAAAGATTTTGTAAAAGAAAAAAATAATATTACGTTAGTTTGTCTAGATGGAGTCACAGATCCAAGAAATATAGGTTCTTTAATAAGAAGTGCAGCAGCTTTTAGTGTAGATGGTATAATTATTAAAGAGAGAAACTTTCCAAGTGATAGTAAGCTTATGTTTAAAGCTGCTAGTGGTGCTATTGAATATGTAAATATTTTTACAGTATCAAACATCAACTCTACTCTAAAAAATTTAAAGGATAAAAATTTCTGGGTTTATGGATTTGATGGTAAAGGAGACAAAAATTTTACTGATATTGAATGGAAAGGAAATAATATTCTATTATTTGGATCAGAAGGTTCAGGTATGCATCAACATACATCTAAATATGCTGACTTTTTAGTCAAAATAGATATTAACAAAAAAATAGAAAGCTTAAATATATCAAATAGTGCAGCAATTGTATTTCATCACTTAAGTTATCTAAAAAAAACAGTTGATTAATTTACAAATACTTAATAATTATTGCGCAAGCCCTTGTAGCTCAGCTGGTAGAGCAATTGATTTGTAATCAATAGGTCCGCGGTTCGAATCCGTGCGGGGGCACCATCACTCAATAAAATCAACGTTAATTTTTTTTGATAAATTAAAATTTAATCAAATTTTAATACTGAGTGCAGACAGATTTGTTATCAAATCAATAAGATAAAAAATAAGTATATGGCAGTGATCTACGTAGTTTATCTAAATCCTCATGAAACCAAAATGTACTTGAGATAAAAAATCTTTTAAATGTTCTACCTTCTTTTGTTTGTTTGTACTTATTCAATTTTTCAAAAATTTCTGCTCTTGCAGTTTCAATTTTATGATGATTCATTGTAACTAGATACTGATATTCTGAAGTTAGGCTTTTGTGTGTGAAAAATGACTTATCCCCCTCTACTAACATCCATGTTATCCACCCACACGTTTTAGATTTAATTGAACCAGAAAAATTTTCAGTTTCTAAATAAACTTCTTCAATATCCTCTAAATCTAATAAAGCACCACTTGATATATTAATATAAGAGCTACCAATTGGACCTAACAACGGCAAGTGACCCCATTTATGTTTTGGCTTTTCTTTAAAAAAAAAATCTGTGATTTCTAAATCTAATTTATCAAAATCATCTATTTTTATATTCTTTTTTAAAACTTGCTTAACAGTAGAAATAATTTTCTTTTGTGATTTTTCTACTTTTTTTGCATAAGGTTTGTTTGCATAACCATGAGTAGAAATATAAGCATGCTGACGCATAAGTTCATAAATTCTCCATCTTTCATCAAGTTTCATAAAATAAAAGCCGTGAGCCTGAAAAGTTTTTTCATTTAATGATTTGTATATGCATCCGGATAGTTGGTTAAATGTTCATCTGAAATTGGTATCATTACAGCACTTTCTACAACAGCGCCTGCTTCTCTTCTTTTCTCAGCAAGCTCCTTATCATCTTTAAAAGCTTGAAGTGCTTCCATGTTTGGGAATTGCATTACTGTATGAAGTTTTGTCGGGTCATCTTTTTGTGTACCTGCAAAAACAAATTTTATTCCATGCTCTTTTAATTTTCCATCCTGTGCATAGACCATCTCTTTCCATGTTTTAAATCCTTTAGTAATTTTAATTTCGCCTTTTACTAATATTGCCATATGAATCTCCTTATTTAATTATTAAAACACTACCACTGTGCCCATAGTGTGACCAGACTAAAAATATTTTAATACCATTTCTCTTTAGACCACTTACCAAGAAAACTTTTCTTTAAACAAAGAATTTTTCTTAATCCATTTGGTTCTTCATGGCATCCAATTAAGGTTGTGTAGTAATGTAACCACCATAGCATTAGTGCAAGTTTATCAGAATCTTTTTTTTTTAAAAAAATCCTTAGAAGATGAAAGTTTAAATGGGAATATTTTGTTCTTTTTGTTTATATCAACCCACTCCTGCAAAACAAAATTCACAATATTCTTTATTTTGTAGCTAGCTATTTTTTCATACATCTTAATAACACTTTTCTTATTAGCATTATTATCCTCAATAAAATTCAACTGCCCTCCAGCAATTTTTGCCCACCAACTACCTGTAAAGTGTCTCCCACCAATTTCAGCAAACTCCTCCATTGCAGAAACATCTTTATTTAAAATTATAGATATATTAGAAAAATTCTCTCTTAAACCATTTTGAAGTTTATCAAACTTAAAATCATTTAGAGTTCTAACACACGAGTCAACAAAGATTAATTTTTCTAAAGGTTTAATACTTTCTTTAAAAGATGGTATTGCAGTCATAAAATGTTATTAATTAATGTATTAATAATTGATATATATGACAAACAATAATTTTAAATTATTTTGTTTAATACCAGCTATAATTTTACTCTTGGCTCCTATTCTGCCTTTACCGTATTCATTCTACATATTTTTACGATATGCAGTCACGATATTTTCTATAATTGTATTATTTCATTTATACAAAAAATCATTCCTGATTGTTAATTTAGAAATAACAGTAGCAATGCTGGTAATTGCTGTTTTATATAACCCTATTTATCCTATTTATTTAACTAGAGAAATTTGGTTTCCAATAAATTGGATTACATCAGGTATAATTTTTTGGTATTATAATCAACTAAAGGAGGTTTTATGAAGTTCATAATAGAAGTTATAATTTTTTTAGCCTTAGGCGGTGTTGTAAAACTTATAATTAATGCTTTAGGGATAACTAGCTCGATACCTTTATTTATTTATCTTGGTTTAGGTATATTTATTTTATTTGGAAGAAACGAAGATTTTTTTAAAAAGTTTGGTGGATAAAATTTTTTCACTTAGCTAGTCATAAAACACAGATTAATTATTTTGTATCTTTCAAAATAACGACACTATTCAGTCTAATTTAAACCAACAAAGTATGATTTAAGTAGAATCATGCATTGGATTTCATGCCTTTTCTTACATTTACGTTTTTTTTATTATCTTCCTTGTCACGTAAACCTCTCGATTAGAAGAGGAGTGAACCCATTCCCAATAACAACTAACAAAAAGGAGAACTATGTCTTGGTTAATATATAAAACAAAAGTCGTTGGAACATACACTTTTA